>NZ_JBAMDC010000047.1:0-30169 GCF_036961605.1 Streptomyces sp. KLMMK | reverse complement strand
CCGTCGCCGCCGCGCGCAGCCACCTGCGCGGCGCCGGAATCCTGTCCCCTGCCCCTGCCCCTGCCCCTGCCCCTGCCCCTGCCGTCCCGGCCCAGGCGCGCCCGCACGCCCCCGCAGCCGTGATCACCGAGGAGTCTTCCCGATGACCACTTCTTCCTCGCTCCGCCGCATGTTCGACGTATCCGGTGAGCGGCGCCTGATCGTCCGCACCCCGGCCCCCGGCGGCACGACCCGGTCCACGGCTTCATGAGACTGTCCGCTTCCCTGCCGTTCCGGTCTGTGCTTGTCTGCCCCACCGTGCCCGCCTCGGTGGCCCTGGCCCGCCGCACCGCCGAGATGATCTACGTCGAATCCTGGGGCATCAACCCCCGCCACCAGGCCTTCGGCCCGGCACTGCTCATGCTCAGCGAGCTCGTCACCAACACCGTCCGGCACACGGCAGCCGTCTCACCTCAGGTGACCGTCACCTACGCCGCGGGTCCGAAGACCCTTGCCTTCGGTGTCCACGACCGTCACCCCCACCAGCCCGACCCGGCACGCTTCGCGGCCGGCGCCGGCGGGCTCCGCATCATCGCCGAGCTGACCGCGGAGCTGTGCGGCAGCTGCACAGTGCTGCGGGATGCCGACGGCGGCGGCAAGACCATTTGGATCTCCCTGCCGATCTGACGCCCGTACAGCAGGAGAGGATGCCGCAGCCGTGTACGGCAGGTTCCACAGTCAGCGTGCCGCCGTAGGCGGCGGCGAGGTCAGCGACGGTCCGAAGACCGTCCCCCACCCCTGCCGGGGACGGAACGGGAAGACGCGGGGCCTGGTCGGCTACGCCGACGACGAGCTGACCGTCCCCGGCCGCGATGGTCACATCCGCTGTGGGGGACTGGTCGGCTGCGTGCCGCACGGCGTTCGCGACCAGCTCGCTCACCGCCGGCAGGGCAGCGCCGGCGAAGGCCGAGTCCGGGCGGAGCCCGTACTCCGAAAGCGCCGTCGTCGTATCGTGACGTGCCTGCCGCACCGCCTCCGGAACCAGCGGAACCGTCAGGACGCGCCGCCACACAGGAGAGGAACCCGCACACACTGCCGCCGGCGACGCGCGCTTGCGGCGCCACGTCACCGCGAAGCCTCCGCTTCGGCGCCGCGGAGTTCCTCCAGCAGTTCGTTCTGTCCGCTGAGCATCTCGGTGAGGATGCGGCGAGCGGCGCGCATCAGTTCGGCTACGTCGCCGCCGGCGAGTTCGTAGACGACTGTGGAGCCGGTGCGGGTGGAGGTCACGATGCCCGAGCGGCGTAGTACCGCCAGTTGCTGGGACAGGCTGGACGGTTCGATGTCGATCTCGGCCAGCAGGTCACGTACCGGCCTCGGCCCGTCCTGGAGCAGTTCCAGTACCCGGATGCGGACCGGGTGTCCCAGCATCCGGAAGAACTCGGCCTTCGCCTGATACAGCGGAACCGGCACGGAACCCTCAGCCTCTCGCCTCGCCGAGCCTCCTGCGTGGAGGCAACGTCCGACGCTGTGCCCGCGGCCACCTGCCGGCACAGCCAAACCATCATGTAGCGAATTGAAAAATTCTGCAATTCGTCATCCTTGCGGGCCCCGGGCTACAGTGGAGGGGTGATCGAGAACCTGCCTCCGTGCCCCGAATGCTCCAGTGCGTACACCTACGAAATGGGCGCGTTCCTGGTCTGCCCCGAGTGCGGCCACGAGTGGTCTCCCACGGCCGCCGATCCCGCGGGCGACACCGAGGACGGGGTGATCAAGGACGCGGTCGGCAATGTCCTCGCCGACGGAGACACGGTCACAGTGATCAAGACCCTGAAGGTGAAGGGCCATCCGACCGGGATCAAGGCAGGCACCAAGGTGCGCAACATCCGCCTCGTGGATGGTGTGGCCGGCCACGACATCGACTGCAAGATCGACGGCTTCGGCGCCATGCAGCTCAAGTCCAGCGTGGTCAAGAAGGCCTGATCGGATACGTCAGCACGCCTATGGGAGATCTTCTCGTGACCGGGCCGGGTGACGGCAATCCGCCCCCCGGTTCGTGCGGCGTCATGGTCCCGGGCGGCTTCGGCGGCGTACTCGCGGGCAGTAAAAGCCTCGGCTCAGCGGCCTGACGGGGGCAACCGCGCGGCCGGGTGTCTCCGGTGCGGGCTCCGGGAGGGCAGCCGCACCGGAGACACCAGGTCACTCTCCGAAGAGCGTGGAGCGGAACTTCAGGGCCGGACGGCCTTCACAGGATGTACTTGAGGGACCACTTCTGATTCGGCAGTCCCTGGTTGTCGTTGGTCACGACGGGCGACTCGTTCGCGCCTCCCCAGCCGCGGTCGGGCTCGAGGACGCGGCCGAAGAGGTTCGCGATGCGTGCAGGTTCGGACTGGGTCGCCGGGTCGACGTACCAGAGCTGGTCGACGTTGGTGAAGCTGCTGTCGCAGGTCGACAGCCAGGTCGCCCAGCCGCTCGGGCCCTGCGCGTAGCCCGCAAGGCACGTGCCGTTCCTGCGGTTGACCATGTGGTAGCGGCCGCGGCCGTCGGCGACCAGGTCCCAGAGCTGGTACGCCTGCGTGGTGCAGTCCCATACCCGCACGCGGTCGTCACCGGACGGGAAGCCCATGCAACGGCCGGTGCCTTGGTTTCTGACCTGGAACGGGCCGACCGCCGCCGGGGCCCTCTCCGCACGTACTCGGGGTTCGGCCGCCCCGGCGCCTGGGACTGCGACCGCGAAGGTGGCGGCCAGTGCCGCCGCCAGCACGGCAAGTCGCTTGCGTGAACTCACGAGTTTCCCCCTGTCCGACTGTCCCCGAGGTCGTGAGCGCAGGCTCTCGCGCCGTACCCCGTTCGAAAGGGGTTTCGCTCTGAAACACCTCTATTGGGTGATGCGAGAGCGAGAGCCACTGTGACGCGTGGCGGCTCCCGCCGTCCGGCGGTGCAGCCAGTGCGCAGCCCCGTATGTTCTTGGGCCCGGTCAGTGCCGTCGGCCCCTCCCCCTGCCGACCAGCCGCCAGGCCTCGGTGAACAGCTCGGGGAGCGTGCCCGGGAGCAGGTCGAAGGCCTCCACTTGGCTGCCGTCGGCGCTCAGCTCTGCACGGGTCAGGGGCGCTTTCCAGCACTCCATGGGAGGCAGCGGCTTCTTGGCGTGCGCCCACGGGCCGGGCAGGCAGAGCGTGCGTCCCGCGCGGGCCCGGCGCTCCTCTACCACCAGGCCGCGCGCCACCAGCTCTGCCGCGGCCGCCTTGTGGCGGGCTGGTGTCCAGGCGTTCCAGCGCCGCACGTTACGGTCCGAGGGCACGGGGAGCAGCAGGAGCTGGGGGTAGAGGGTGGCGGCGTCCTCGGGCAGGTCGAGGGTGGCGGTGACGTCGGCGACCAGGCCGGGGGCGCAGGCGCGGGGGTCGGATTCGTAGCGGCCGGGAGGCAGGTCGTCGGCGGTGATGCGGGCTGTGACGCGGTCACAGGTGCCGTCGGTCAGCCACTCCAGGCGTCGGCTTCCGCGGTTGCCACGGGCGACGCCCGAGTGGAGGACCCGGGCCGGTGAGTCGCGGTCGGCCAGGACCTTGCGCAGGTGGTGGACGACCTCCGGCGCTCCGGTGCGTACGGGGTCGCCGGCGGGGAGGTCCGCGTACGCCCACGGCAGGCCTGCGAAGGCGGCGTCCGCGACGGTTGCGGCGTCGTAGTCGCCCATGACGTCCCATGCGGTGCGCAGGTGGCGGTGCTCGGGCGGGCAGGGCCAGACCCGCAGGTAGGTGGCAGGGCGGCGTTCGCCGGGTCGAGGAACAGGTGGCACAGGTGGGTCGCCGGCATCCGGGTCTGCAGGGCGACCGCGGACTGCCAGGTGCTCCATGGGCCCTCGGGGTCCGCGGGCGTCACGTCGGCGAGCAGGTCGAGCCGGTCGTCGTCGTGCAGCATCGACAACTCGGCGCGCGCCGATTCGAGTTCGCCCGCTTTGAAGCCGAACGCTGCGCGCTCGTACTCGTCGAGGAAGGGCTGGTGGTAGCTGCCCGAGCCGGGGTTGCCGGCCAGGACGAGGGCCGCAGCGGGACGGCTCAGGCCCGTCGCCTCGCTCAGAGCGAGAGCCGCGTCCGCGTCCGCGTCCCGGGCGACCGGGCCGCGCTCCCGGATGAGCTCCACCAGGCGCAGCAGCTGCCCCGGAGTGCCCCAGCCACGAGGGCTGTCCACGACGTGGAGCGGTTCCTCGGGGCACGGGGCGGCCTCATCCCTGGGGAGCACGGCCTCGAAGTAGGGAGTCCTGCGCGCGGCCGGCAGGTGCAGGCCGAAGGAGGCGCCCTGATGGTCGCGGACGCCTCGACCAGTCCCACCCGTATCCATCGGCGCCGGAGCGACTCAGGGATAGCCCCGATGTGCGCGGTGGCCCGGGCCCGTAGTTTGGGCAACGCCGGCAGCTGGACACGGGGGCGGCTGCCGGTACCGCTTCCCTCGATCGCAGCACCTCAGCGGTGACAGCGAGAGGGAGAGCAGGCCGGGCACGTGGCCCTGAGGAGCAGTCCGGCGACCCCGACGATCCGGCGCAACCGGTATCACCACACGTGGGAAGGACCGATCATGCGGGGGAAAATGCTCACCCTGGCCGGTGCCGCGACCCTGTTGCTGACCGCTGCGGGCGGCGCGCAGGCGCACAGCAGTGACGACTGGCGGCCCGCCCTGTCGTACGGCACCACCGAGAACGAACGCTGGGCCTCGGGCTGGGTCGGTGGTTCCACGCAGCGGGCCGACGGCGGCGCGCACATCAAGTGGACCGGTACCAAGGTCGGTGTCCAAGCGTGGACGAGGGACCACGCGCGTGACGGATACTGCGCGGTCACGCAGATCCGCTACCACGTCAAGGACGGCGGCAAGTGGGCCGATCACTGGCACTACCGCTCACCGGCCGTCGACTGCACCGACGGCAACGACGGGATCGTGGCCCAGTGGTACGGCTCCCGTAAACCCATCAAGGACGTCCAGGCCCGGGTGTGCCTCGGCAACGCCTCCGGCACCCCGGTGCGAGACCAGTGCCATCCGTGGGACTGACGCCGCGACCCCGGCCGGCCAGGACATGGCCGCGTGCGAGGCGGCGTCCACGACAGCAGGGGCCCAAGCCCACCAAGGTCTACATCTCCTGACGCCCTGATACATCCAGGAATCGCAGGAGCACCAGATACTCCTTCAGGAGGAACACCGTGTCACCTCGTTCTCGCAACAGAGTCTTACGGGCCTGCACGGCCGCCGCGGCCATCCTCATGACGGGCACCGCGGTCGGCGTCGCTCAGGCCACGCCCGCCCCGTCCGCATCCGCCTCGTCCGCTTCGGTGAAGGTGGAGGACAGGTACACCATCGACCTGCACAGCAACGTCCGTGGAGCCCCGAAGCTGAAGAGCCGTGTCTACGGCACGGCAGGCCGGGGCGCCTACATCGACATCGACTGCTGGACCCGCGGGCAGGACGTCAGCTCCGGCGGCCAGCACACCAACGTCTGGTACGAGGGCGGTGTCTGGATGGGCAAGCCCATGAATCGCCACCTGGGCCCCGGCGTGTGGGTCTGGGGCGGCAACGTCGACACCAAGGGGGACCCGCAGAAGGGCATCCCCCACTGCTGACTCCCTGACGCCCGGGCCGGCCTCGCCTCCACGAGCGGCCGGTCCGGGCGCAGGATGCCGGTCAGCCGGGGAGCGGCGTCGACGACGGCGTGGGCGAGATCCGGGTCCGACGCGTAAAGGCGGCGCGGTGCGGTTCCCGGGGTGGCCATCTGCCACAGGGCTCCTGCCATCGCCGTGGCCGTGGCCGTGGCCGTGGCGCGGCCTGTTCCAGCTGGCCGGCGAGACGGAAGAGGACGTCCTCGCGTCCGTATCCCGCGGCGAACTGGATGCCGACGGGGAGTCCGGTGGCGGGGTCGGCCTCCAGGGGGACGGACATGGCGGGGGTACCCGCGCCGTAGCACCCCGAACGGGAGCATCGAGCACGCGGGTGAGCGGCTCATGAGGATCGTCGAGGCCGTCCTGGACCGCCATTCGGCCTCCAAGGCTGCCCCGTAAAAGGTCGTGAAGGGGCACGGCACGGACCCGGGCCGACGGACGCCGTCCGGCAAAGGCGCGTTCAAGCCCGGCGAGATCCTGGGGCGTGTTGACGGCCCACCACGGAACGTCCACCGGGTACCCCACGAGCTGACGGGCCCGGATCAAGTCAGCGAGAGTGCTCTGGACGTGATCACCCTCATCAGGAAGCAAGTCGACCACGTCGGGGGCGAAGAGGTACACGCCTGCGTTCATCCGACGATGCGGCGTCCACGCCGATCCCAGGGCTGTCACCCGGCCTCGCCCATCGCATTCGACTCCGGCGCGAGGCGCCCTCCGGGCAGGCCAAGGCCACTGCCGCCGGCGTGGCATGCCGCACGTGGTGTGCGCGCATGCCCGGGAGCGAGAAGCGGGTCCAGATGTCGCCGTAGACGGCAAGCCAGGGCTCGCCGGGGTACGGCAACGCCCTGGCGGCTCGCTTGAGCCCCCCCCGCCCCGCCCCGCCCCAACGGTCGCTCTTCCACGACCACGTCGGCGCGTAACGGCAACTCCTGCGACCCGAGATAGTCGATGATGGCAGCGGCCCGATAGCCCGCCGAGACGATGACGTGCTCCACTGCGGACTCGGCGAACCAGTCGATCTGATGCCGCAGGATCGGCATGCCCCGCACCTCGACCATCGCCTTCGGCCGATCGCACGTCACGGGCCGAAGCCGCCGCCCGCCCCCGAAGCCGTCTGGGACGCCCCACGGCGCGGACGCCGATGATGGCGTCGGGCTGCAGGAGCTGTGATCACTCCGGTTCGAAGGCGCGCAGGGTGTCGTCGCCGTTGGTCCACAACACCCCGAGCCGCTGCCGGGCCAAGAGCCAGCCGTCCCCGCGCCGGCGGAACTCCCAGTCGTAGGGGCCGCCCATGGAGTAGGGGGCGGAGGTTCTCCCGGGAGCGGTGACGGCGACGAACCACATGTATCCGATACCGGTCGCCCGGTCGCCCGCCACGTCCACGTGCATGTTGAGGATGTGGTGCTGGATGCTCGTGTAAGGCGACTCGGCCTCCTCCACCTTCGCGCGGATGGCGTCCCTTCCCCGGGTCCGCTCCCAGGGCCCGAACTCCAGCACGGCGTCTTCGGCCCAGCAGGCGGACCAGGTCCGCCAGTCCTTGCGGTCCAGTGCCCGCCAGCCGCGGATCACGAGAGCGTGCAGGGCGTCTCTGTCCTCCAAGGCCCGCACTCTGCGCGCCAGGTCGTCGAGGGCGGGGGTGTGCGGCATTCCGGTTCCTTCCGTCATCACGCCCGGCGAGACCGGCGTGACCGGCGTGACCCGGACGCCTCCGGCGGACTCCAGGGGCAGGGCACTGCGGGCGGTCGCCTCGCCGGTCCCGCTGCCGGCGCCGCCGGTCTCTACGGCCTTGGCTGTCTGGTCCGGCATGGCTTCCCTTCTCTTGGTAGGGCACCGAGTCTGGGCGGGGCGTTCCGGGCGGACCAGGCTGTGTGTTGCCCGGGTGCGGTACACCCGGGCAACACGCTGAGCCCGCCGTCCGGCCCGGGTAGATGACCGGCAATCAGCCGGGTGAGTTCCTGCGGGCGCTCCGGGCGACCGGGCGGCCGTGCGGCCGGACGACGCCGGGATGCCGAGCCAAGGCGTGCGGAGAGTGGCCGGGCTGCACCACGAGGGGCAATGCCGGCCCGGACCGGGGCGCCGGGCGGCCGGCCGGGCTCGTCGTGCGTGTGCGTAAATGGAAGGCAAGGACGTCAAACCAGGAGAACACGTATGGAAGCGCGGACAGGACCCGAGTCGTACCTGGACGGGTACGAGCAGATCCTGACCGATGCGGCAGGCACGGGCCGCCGACCCGACCGGACGCAGATCGACTCCCGGAGGGCGAGCGGCGAGGAGGCGGCGGAAGCCGGGCTGTCCCTGCGCTCCTGCGTGGCCGCCCACCTCGCGGCCACGCGGCGGCACTGGCCCGTGGGACACACCTCCGCGGCCGGGGCCGACCACGTGCTCGGCGCCGCGGAGCAGGCGATCGACGCGTTCGCGGAAGGCTACGAACGGGCTCAGCGACTGGCGGCACGTCAGGAGGCGGCGGACAGGAGGGAGTTCGTCGACGACCTCCTGCACGGCCGGAGCCACCTCGGGCGTCTGGCGGAGCGGGCCGAGCGGCTCGGGCTGCTGCTCTCGTACGCCTACGCCGTGGCCGTGGCCGAGGGAGCGGAGCCCTACGACGACTTCCATCCGGTGACCCGGCAGGTCGACGCTTCACTGGTCGGCCGGTTCGGCAGCCGGAACATCCTCATCACCACCAAGGACGGCCGGATCATCTGCATCGCCCCCGGCGACCAGACCGATGTGCTGGCCTACTTCGCCGAACAGGCCTGCGCGGCCATCGCCGCCGGCGCCCGGATTGCCGTCGGCAGAGCCAAGGGAGGTGGCGGGGGCGTTGCGCACTCCTACGAGGAGGCCCTGTCCACGCTGGAACTCGCCGCGCGGATGGGCTTCGACGAGCCTGTGCTGAAGGCTTCCGACCTGCTGGTCTTCCCCGTGCTGGCCCGCGACCGCCAGGCGCTGGCGGATCTGGTCCACACGACGCTCGGACCGCTGCGCCAGGCGCGCGGCGGTGCCCTGCCCCTGCTGGAGACGCTGAACGCCTACTTCGACGCGGGGTGCGTATCGGCGGAGGCCGCCCGGACGCTCTCGCTCAGCGTCCGGGCGCTGACCTACCGGCTCCGGCGCATCCACACCCTGACCGGCTGCGATGCGGCCGACCCCGCACAGCGCTACACACTGCAGACTGCCGTCATCGGGGCCCGGCTCCTGGACTGGCCGGCGCAGTCCTGAGCCGACCAGTCCTGAGCCGACCAGTTCTGAGCGAACCGCGGCGGCGCGGGCGCGTGGCCGATCCTGCCACCCTGCCCGGCTGTTACTCCGTGATCGGGATTCTGCCGTTGGACGAGGCCGGGGCGGCCGTCTCCACCTCGTCCGCGGCCTTGGCCCCGGCCCCCGCCCTGGCCCCGGCCTTGTCCGCGGTCAGGCCCCGGAGGAGACGGGGAAGGTCCACGCCCGTGGTGGAGCCGAGGAGCTCCATGCCCTGGGCGACGTTGTCGGCGACGGTGCGGGGCAGCTTGCCGGCGCCGTCGGTGGAGATGACGGTCAGCTTGTCGATGGCGCCGAGCGGTTCGGCCGCCTTGCCGACCACCTGCGGCAGCACCTCGACGAGCATCTGCAGGACGGCGGCGTCGCCGTAACGCTCGAAGGCGTCGGCCTTCTTGTTCATCGCCTCGGCCTCGGCGGCGCCACGGGCGGCGATGGCCGCGGCCTCCGCCTCGCCCTCCTGCCGGACGGCGTCCGCGATGGCCACGCGCCGGGCCCGCTCGGCCTCACCCTGCTTGGCACCCTCGACGGCCACGGCCTCGGCCGCCGCGATCGCCGCCAGGCGCTCGGCCTCCGCCTGCTTGACCCGGGCGACCCGCTTGGCCTCCGCCTCCTGCTCCGCCTCGTACCGCTTGGCGTCGGCGGGCTTGCGCACCTGCGTGTCCAACTGGCGGTCGGTCAGCGCGGCCTGGCGCTCGGCGACCTTCTCCTGCTCGACCAGGATCCGCTGCTGCCGGTCCGCCTCGGCCAGTGGACCGGCGGCATTGGCCTGCGCGGCCGCCGCGTCGGTCTCGGCCTTGATCTCCGCCTGTCGCAGGTACAGGGTCCGCTGCGCGACCGCGATCTCCTCCTCGGCCTTCAGCCGGGCCTGTTCGGCCGCCTGGCGGGCGTTGGCCTCGGCGATGTCGGCCTCCTGCACGGCCCGGGCGGCCTCGGGCCGGCCGAGGTCCTCCAGGTAGGTGCCCTCGGTGGTGATGTCCTGGATCTGGAAGGCGTCGAGGACGAGCCCCTGACCGGACAGGCTGGCCTCGGCCTCCTCCGCGACCTGTCCGGCGAACGCGGCACGGTCACGGATGATGTCCTCCACCGACATGCGGCCGACGATGGACCGCAGTGCTCCCGAGAGCACTTCCTGGGTGAAGCCGACGATTCCGCCCTGCTGCTGGAGGAAGCGCTGCGCCGCGGCGCGGATCGCGTCCTCGGTGCCCCCGACCTTGACGATCGCGACACCCTCCAAGTGGGCCTTGATGCCGCGCAGGGTCACCGCCCCGCGGACGGCGACGGGTATGTGCCGGCTGGACAGGTCGAGCACGTACCGCTGCTGGACGAACGGCACCACGAACACCCCGCCGCCGACCACGACCTTCTGACCGCTGTTGTCGGTGAACACCTGCCCCGTCTGCGGGTCCGTGGACTTCTTCCCGCGCCGGCCGGTGATGATGAACGCCTCACTGGGGCCGGCGACCTTGTAGCGGGTGACGACGACGAGGGCCAGCAGGACGAGGAGTACCACCACTCCTACGACCGCGGTGACGACTGGACTCATGGGGCATCTCCTCTCCTGCCTCCCGCTGGGGACGGCAGGTCGTACTGGCACATCAGGTGGGAAGGGTGAGCGCGCTATGTGCGTACGCGCTGGCGTGCTGGCGTGCGTAGCGGGTGCTGCGCCTCAGTGCTCGACCGCGCGCACGCTCACCGATGTGGACGACGGGGCGGCGGTGACCCACACCTCGGCCCCCCGGCCCAGCGGCGCCCCCGCCGTGGCGGCGTACTTCACCGGCTGCCCGGCCAGGCGGAGCAGCACCTCGCCGTAGCCGTCGGCCGGGATGGAGGTCACCACGGTGCCGGCGACCCCGACAAGGTCGTCCTTCGTGGGAGCGGCCGGGCCGCCGGAGCGCAGGAGGGCCCGGCTGAAGCGATACGTCAGCCAGCCGGCGCCCGTCCCCGCGACGGCGCCCGCGGCAGCCGCCGCTCCCGCCCCGAGTCCGGTGGAACCAAGCACGATCGCCCCCGTGAAACCGAGCATCGAGACGAAGCCCGCGACGACCGGAAGCGACAGCCACCCGTCGAACAATCCGCCCAGGGCACTGTCGAAGGCGCTCTCCAGCACCCCGTCGAACAGCAACGACAGGGCCAGGAGCACGATCCCCCCGATGCCGAGACCAAGAAACAAGCCCATGAGCACCTCACCCGCCTCACTGACAATCCGCTGGACGGCGGCATCGTGTCAGGTAGAGCGGGCGGCACACATTTCCTGGTTCCGGCAATCTTTACGCCTTTTTAACGCCCCTTCTTTACCACAGTCCTGAGACCGCTCCGAGCGCCCTCGCGCCCGCAGGCCCCGCCCCCAGGTCCACCTCGCCGAGGACGCGTCGTCGCCCGACGTCCTCCTCTCCGCGTACGTCCCCGACGACGGACCGGGCATCGACAGCTTCGCCCTCGGCGAGCTCCTCGCCCGCCACCTCTCCGGCGTCACCGAGACCGCGCTCGTGCACTTGGACGTCCGCAGCGCCAACATCCGGCGTGGCGAGGGACGGATCAACGCCCTCCTGGACTGGTCCAACGCCTTGCTCGGCGACGCCACCCTCGCATTCGGCCGACTCACCGGATACGCCCGCTACCCGGAGAACCAACTCGACCCGGAAGCCCTGCGAGCGGGTTACACGCCCCTGTAGCACGAAGACCTCCCGCCCGGCACCGCCCCGGCCAAGCTGGCCCTGGTCTTCCTTTCGGAAGCCCCGGATCCCACGCGAGGCCCGACGGCGGCGGGCCACGCCCGGGAACTGGCGGACACCCTTACGAAGGAACGGTGATCCGGACCGCTACCGGGCCGTCGGCTCGGCACCCCGGACAACCAGCCCGCCGACGGGGCATCGCCGCAGGCCGGAGAGTTTCGTCGGTGCACCTACGGCAGTGAGAGCATGCCGATGGCGCGATGCACGGCTATCTCGATGACGACACGCGCCGGGTCGGGGTTGGGGGTGCGCCCGTAGCGTTGTGCGTAGCGGTCGACTGCGTCCTGGACGACGTCGGGTTCCGTGCGGACTCGGGCCTCGCCTTCGAGGGTCATCCAGCGCGGTCCGATCTTCTGGCTCGCCGAGACCCGTGCTTTTGCCGGTTGCGTCGCCAGGATGTTGGCGACCTTTCGGCTGTGCTTCCTGGTGATGACCCGGGCGATGCGCGTCTCCGGATCGTATGTGACGCCTACTACAACGCTGTGGGGGGATCCATCGGGGCGCAGCGTTGTCAGCGTGGAGAACTCTGGCTCCGTCCAGAAGGCGAGTGTCTCAGGGCTGGGCGCGTGTATGTCGATGGGCATGTGCCGAAGGGTAGTTGGCGGGCGGCCCGCATCTCGGCGACGACACACGACCGTCGTCGGCCACAAATCTCGGACCCTGCGTGCCCTCTTCGACCACGACGCCGAAGGCGACATCAAGTCGACCGTCGCGGCCTACGAAACACCGGGCAACGATCTGTTGCGGCACGCCACAGCCGCGTCCAGGACGCCGATCTCCACACCGATGGAGGTCGTCGGCACCCTGCCGGGCACTCCGGCCACCGCAAATGCCAGGGGCCGCGGCACGTCCGCCGGCATCACCGCGGCCACCGTCGCCGGGGCGACCAGGCCACTGCCCGACACGGGCCGGAAACTCGCTATCGACGGGCGCCGCGCCACGTGGGAGGCTCCCGTCCCCCTTGCCGCCGGCGTTCCGTTCGACGCCTCCGCCCCAGCAGACCAAAGGCCTTCTTCCCACCTGGACCGCCCGGGTGGCCGTGCGGTCCACCGGCCGAGCCGGCTCGCCCGCCGGCGAACCCGAACGGAATCCGGCCGCACGGATCAAGAGGTTCTGCCATGCGAGTTCTGACCGGGCCGGCGTGCAGAGCATGCCGCGACAGGCTCGCTGGAACTCCTACAGCCGGGCGACCGCCGCCGAACAAGGCCCTTCATACCGGTCGGCAACGACGGCATCGACCGCACCGTGGAATTCACGAACACCATCGCACCCCCACGCCGGGCCGGAACTGATACATGGCCAGATACCGCCTTAGTGGGAGATTGGCCGGTTTTAAAGCCATGATGTTGCCGGGAAGTTAACACGGGGACATGATCACTGCTCGTATCCATCTGATCACTCATCCAGGAGCCGAGAAGTGATACGCAGAACCGCTCTCCGCACCCTCACCGCTCTCGCCGTGACCGCGGCCCTCGCCCTCCCCCTCGCCCAGGGAGCCCAGGCGGCCACGCCGGCCACGACCGACCCGGCGGCTGCCGCCACCCCCGCCACGATCAACGCGGGCAACGACAACCCCTTCCGCTGGATGGAACTGGACGGCCTGCGGGCCGACTTCCAGTTCATGTATCCCGCGGGCCACCGTGTGGGCTTCTGGTCCCTGGTCCTGACGGACGACGTCGTGCAGCAGAAGTTCGAGGGCGGCAAGTTCTTCGTCTACGCCCCGGCCACGGGTGAGTTCAGCTTCTTCCTCGACACGGACATCGCCGTGCGCACGGTTGACCACCCGGGCCGGGTCCGCCTGGTCGACACCGCGTTCATGCGCTCCCACCCGCGCGTCGAGGTCCGCTACGGCGACCCGGGCCACCCGGGCCGGGCCCGCGTCGTCGCCTCGGCGACGACGCTGATGTAGCGCGCCACCAGCCCCACCCGACCCAGCCGGCCGGCACACGCCGGGCCGGCGACCGAGCCGCGTCGGCCCGCCCGGGGCGTGGCCACAACGGTCATGACCGGATACGAGCGCGCCGTCACCGCCATCTCCCGCGCTACTGCATCTCCTTCCGCCTCCCGGCGGCGGCCTTTCTGCCGCCGACGCGGCGACGCAGGGCGGCCGCGGCCAAGGCCCTGAGCGGCAGCTCGCCGCAAACCCCTCCATCGGGTCGTGCTCTCGCACACCCGTCTCACGAGACGTCATCACAAGGGAGTTGCTGTCTTTCATGCAAAAACAACGGAGATTCCTCACCCTCGCCACTGCGGGGGCAGTCATATGCACCGCCGGATTCATCCCGTCGGTCAGCCAGGCCGCCGACAGCGGCAACAAGGAAGAGCGGGGCTCCTACGCCGAAACGCACGGTCTGACGGCGGATGACGTCAAGAACATCAACGCACTCAACGAAAGCGCCCTGGCTCCGGGGCAACCGAGCAAGCCTCCGGCGGAGTTTCCTCCGAGCGCCAGTTCGTCCTCCCGGGCCCCCGACTCCACCGACGACAGGGAAACCCCTCCGGCCGAGCCGCTGGAAAGGATGCCTGACGCGTACCGGGCCTACGGAGGCAGGGCCACTACGGTCATCAACAACTACATACGCAAGTGGCAGCAGGTATACAGCCACCGCGACGGCAAGATACAGCAGATGACCGAAGAGCAGCGAGAAAAGCTGTCCTACGGTTGCGTCGGCGTCACCTGGGTCAATTCGGGTCCCTACCCGATGAACAAATTGGCGTTCGCGTCCTTCGACGAGAACAAGTACAGGAACGACCTCAAGAACACCAGCCCCCGACCCGATGAAACGCGGGCAGAGTTCGAGGGTCGCATCGCCAAGGACAGTTTCGACGAGGGGAAGGGCTTCAAGCGGGCGCGTGATGTGGCGTCCATCATGAACAAGGCCCTGGAAAACGCACACGACGAGGGAACGTACATCGACAACCTCAAGACAGAGCTCACGAACAACAACGACGCCCTGCTCCACGAGGACAGCCGCTCGAACTTCTACTCGGCACTGAGGAACACACCGGCTTTCAAAGAAAGAGACGGAGGCAACTACGACCCGTCCAAGATGAAGGCGGTGATCTACTCGAAGCACTTCTGGAGCGGGCAGGACCAGCGGGGCTCCTCCGACAGGAGGAAGTACGGCGATCCGGAAGCCTTCCGCCCCGCTCAGGGTACCGGTCTGGTCGACATGTCGAAGGACCGAAGCATCCCGCGCAGTCCCGCCAAACCCGGCGAAAGTTGGGTCAATTTCGACTACGGCTGGTTCGGGGCTCAAACGGAAGCTGACGCCGACAAGACGATCTGGACCCACGGCGATCACTATCACTCGCCCAACAGCGGCCTGGGCCCCATGCACGTATACGAGAGCAAGTTCCGGAACTGGTCTGCCGGGTACGCGGACTTCGACCGCGGAACCTACATGATCACGTTCATTCCCAAGAGCTGGAACACCGCCCCCGCCAAGGTGAAGCAAGGCTGGCCGTAACAGAATCGCGCAGGAGGGCCGGGTCGCCCGGCCCTCCTGCGTCCAGCCCATGATTCCGTTGCCCTCCGGCCAACGGAATCAGTGGCGGATGTGCGCGGCAGTGAACCTCCGCGCCTCGGCCAGGTACGGCTCGTCCAACGGCCGACCTGCCGCCTGGAGCGACGGGGGCGCAGGGCGGCGCCTGGAGCCGACGAGGGCGCAGGGCGGCGTCGATCAGAGGTTGTCCGCTTCGTGTTCCCTGATCGCCGCCTCCACCAGGGCGCGTGCCGCCCAGGTGATGGCCTCCTCTTCGGCCTCCGGGTCGAGTCCACGGACGTCCCGCAGAGCGATCTGCGCCTCCCAGCCGACCACGATGGTCAGCGCCGAGATCAGGCGCTGGTACGACTCCGGGCTGAGCGTGCCGCGGAGCGGTTCGCAGGCCTGCTCCAGCCATTCGATCCGGCGAGGGCCCCGGCGCGGCCCGGCCGGCTTCTCGGTGCCGCTCACCGGCGGATCGACGGTCAGCCGGATCAGTCGGCGGCCCAGGGGAAGCGACTGCGGTGAGTACTTCAACAGCGTCCTTATGAGGGCGTCCACCCGGCCGGCGGGGTCGCCGGCCAGTGCGGGGTCGTTCAACGCTTCCTCGACGGGGGGCTCGTTGAGCGCGCCGGCGGTCGCGTCGATCAGCAGGTGGTCGAGGCTCGGGAAGTACGTGTAGACCGTGCGCCGCGACACGTCGGCGGCGGCCGCGATCTCGTCGATGGACGGTGTCGCTCCGGCGGCGCTCAGCCGGACCGCCGCGTCGACGATCGCTTTGCGGGTGCGGCGGCGCTGCGCTTCGCGGCCACCGCGGCGGACTGCATCGTCGCTGGTCATCGTGTCCTGTCGCTCCCGGGTCGGGTGGGTCGGCCGGGGATTGACGCCCCCTCAGGGAATAAGTATATCTTCATGCAGTCGTTGCACAGCAGTGCAGTAACTGCACCAGCGTGAGATTTCTGTTGCGCAGGTCACATGGCCGTACCTGTCACAGGCGCCAATTCGCCGGTGTCTTGAGGCCGAACCCCTTGAAGCGGAGGACACACGATGAACGAGAACACCGATGTGGTCGTGATCGGCGGCGGTTACGCCGGAGTCATGGCGGCCAATCGCCTGACGCAGCGCGGTGACGTGACGGTGACACTGATCAACCCGCGCCGCAGCTTCGTGCACCGGATCCGCCTGCACCAGCTGGCGGGCGGGACCCACGACGCGGTCGTCGACTACCGGGAGGTCCTGAGCGAGGGCGTCCGGCTGGTGGTCGACACCGTCACCCGGATCGACGCGGCCGGGCGCGGCGTGGAGCTGGCGTCGGGCGGCAGGGTCGGCTACGACTACCTGATCTACGCGGTGGGCAGTGGCAGCGCCGATCCGCGTGTGCCCGGAGCAGCCGAGTTCGCCTACCCGATCGCCGACCTGGAGGAGGTGCAGCGGCTGCGGCCGGTCCTGGACTCCACGCCCGTGACGGCCGCGGTGACGGTGGTCGGCGCCGGTCCGACCGGTATCGAGACCGCGGCCGAGCTGGCGGAGGCGGGCCGCGCAGTGACCCTGGTGTGCGGCAGGGTCCTCGGCCCGTACCTGCACCCCCGGGGCCGGCGCTCGGTCGCCAGGCGACTGGCCGGGCTCGGGGTCACCGTCATCGACGGCCCCGGCGCGTCGGTGACGGCCGTGACCGCCGATGCCGTCCGGCTCGACGACGGCCGTGAGCTGCCGAGCACGGTGACCATCTGGACGGCCGGTTTCGGGGTGCCGGACCTGGCCGTGCGCAGCGGGCTGAGCACCGACGCGCTGGGCCGTCTGCGCACGGACGAGACGCTGACCAGCGTGGACGACGTACGCATCGTCGCGGCCGGTGACTCGGCGGCACCGTCGGACCTGCCGCTGCGGATGAGCTGCCAGGCCGCGATGCCGATGGGCGCGCGGGCCGCCGACACGGTCCTCAGCCGTATAGCGGGAGAGCAGCCCGAGACCCTCAATCAGTCGTTCGCCGCCCAGTGCATCAGCCTGGGCCGGAACGACGGCATCTTCCAGTTCGCCAAGCGGTCAGACGTCGCGGTGTGGTTCAACATCGACGGCCGCCTGGGGGCGAAGCTCAAGGAGATCGTGTGCACGGGCGTCATCAAGCACATGGCCGACGAGGCGCACAAGCCCGGCGCGTACCGCTTGCACCGTGTCTCGGGAGGCGCCACGCGCCGGCAGCAGTTGCTGCAGGCGGCCAAGCGCAGCGAGGCGCCGGTCCCTGCTGATCAGGCCGCCTAGGTGGTCGATCACGGCCGTCCGCGAACACAAGGATTCAAGGTATGAGCGAGCACACCGCCGACCCGGCGACCGAGACGTTCGTCGCCCATCGCAACCTCCTCTTCACCGTCGCCTACGAGATGCTCGGATCGGCGGCCGACGCCGAAGACGTCCTCCAGGAGACCTGGCTGCGCTGGGTCGAGGTCGACCTGGAGCAGGTGCGCGACCAACGCGCCTACCTCGTCCGGATCACGACCCGTCAGTCGCTCAACCGGCTGCGCACCATGACGCGCCGCAGGGAGGCGTACGTCGGCCCCTGGCTGCCCGAGCCCCTGCTCACCGCGCCGGACGTGGCCGAGGACGTCGACCTCGCCGAGAGCGTGTCGATGGCGATGATGCTCGTCCTCGAAACGCTGTCGCCGACCGAACGCGCCGTCTTCGTGCTGCGCGAGGCCTTCGACGTCGGCTACGACGAGATCGCGGCCGCCGTCGACAAGAGCCCCGCCGCCGTCCGCCAGATCGCCCACCGCGCCCGCAAACACGTCGACGCCCGCCGCCCCCGCCAGTCGGTCTCCCCGGGCAGGGCCCGGGCGGCCCTGGAGGCGTTCCGGCGCGCGCTCGAAACCCGGGACCCGCAGCACCTCCTCGACGTGCTCGCCCCGGAGGTCGTCCTGGTGAGCGACGGCGGCGGCGTCAAGCGGGCTGCCCTGCATCCGGTCATCGGTGCCGACAAGGTGACCCGCTTCTACCTCGGCCGCTCCGCCAAGGCCGGGTTCACGATCGCCTGCGAACCGACCGTGGTCAACGGCAACCCGGCACTCCTCGTACGCCTGGACGGCGAGCTCGACGGCATGATGGCGGTCCGGGTCGAGGACGCCCGCATCACCGGCCTCTACTACGTCCGCAACCCCGAGAAGCTGACCCACCTCGGGCAGGAGACGCCTCTCACCCTGCGATGAACACGGTCCACCGACCGCAGTTCATACGGGGCGGACGCCTCGGACACTCCGCCCTCTCACCCGCGTCTCACAAAGGAACCGGGGCGGGGTCCACGGCGACCTCGTACGTCCGGCCCTCCTCGACGGAGGTCACCGGGCCGCCGAACCCGCCCGACGCGCGGCGGACGGCGTCCTCGGCGGCGAGTCCCGTCGCGAGGTGGGTGAGGAGCAGGGACCGGGCGCCGGCGCGCCGCGCGAGCGCGCCGGCCTCCTCCGGGGTGAGGTGTCTCCTCACGCCCTCGGGCGCGGTCCTGCCGTCGCCCGCCTCGCTCAGCAGCAGGTCCGCACCGGCGCCGAGCTCCTCCAGGGCCAGGCAGGGTGCGCTGTCGCCCGTGTACGCGAGGACGCTCCCGCCGTATTCGACGCGCAGGCCGAATGCCTCCACGTCGTGCTCGACGGCCCGGGTGACGAGCCGGAGCCCGGCGGCGTCGTCCTCCCGGCCGTCCGCGAGCTCGTGGAAGCGGAAGGCCTTGTCCAGGAAGGCGGTGCCCGGTTCGGCGAAGTAGCCGGCCAGCCGCTCCGCGCACCCGCGGGGCGCGTAGACGGGCAGCGGGGCGGTGCGGGTGACGCCGCACAGGCCCAGGGCGTACCAGGCGCCCAGCAGGTCGGCCGCGTGGTCGGCGTGCAGGTGGGAGATCCACACGGCCGACAGCGTCTCCAGGGCGGTGAACCGCTGCAGCGGGGCCAGGGTGCCCGGCCCGGTGTCGACCCAGACGGCCGCCCGGCCACCCTGCACCAGGTAACCCGAGCAGGCCCGGTCGGGCACGGCGTACGGGGCTCCCGCGCCCAGGACGGTCAGCCGCAGCCCGGCGTCCTCCGGTCTCAGGGCCACAGCAGGGACTTGGTCCATCGTTCCTCCTCGCGCCGGTAGGCGAGCCGCGTGTGCTTGCGCTGCCGGTCTCCTTGCCAGAACTCGGCGGTCGTCGGCCGCAGCGTGTACAGGACCCAGGCGGGGTCGACCAGTTCCGGGTCCTGCGCGACGCGCTCGGCGGAGCGCTTGGCCGCCAGGTTCAGCTCCTCCAGGCTCTCCAGTGGCTGACTCTGACGACCCATCAGTGCCTCGGCACGCGAGCCGGGCGACCGGGCGAGGAAGTCGGCGGCGCTGCGCTCGGGCGACTCGGCGACCACCGGGCCGCGCAGCCGTACCTGGCGCGCCAGCCGCACCCAGTGGAAGGTGAGCGCGGCGGCGGGGCGCTCCACCAGCTCCCGCCCCTTGGGGCTCGCACCGTGCACGGCGAACTGCCAGCCGCCGTCCGCGACGTCCTTGAGCAGCAGGACGCGTGCGGAGGGGCCGCCGTCCGCGGCCGTGGTCGACACGGTCATCGCGTGCGGCTCCGGGATGCCCGCGTCGATCGCCGCGCGGAGCCACTCCACGAACAGCACTGTGGGGTCACCGGGTGCGGCTGCAGGGTCGAAGTCCGGCAAGTCACCTGCGAAGACGTCGAGTTGCCGGAGCGTCTCGCGCATCCCACCGGGGGCCGTCGTGTTCTCCATGTCGGGTTTCCTCTCTCGCCGTGGGGCCGTCAGGGCGAGACGTCCCCGTCGCCGGGACCGGCGTCCGGCACGAACAGGCGCGCCGGGAAGGCGACGCTCCAGCGTCGCTCGCGTCCCTCCGTGCTCGTGTACTCCTCAAGGTAGTCCACGTTGCCGGGGCGCAGCGCGTGCAGCACCTCGGCGGGGACGGCGGCCGGGTACAGCACGCTCGTGAAGTGCAGTGCGTGGTAAGCGATATGGGAGGCGCCGACGTCCTGCACGAGGTCCGTGAACTCCCGCCAGGTGGTCGCGGTGAAGCGCCCGGCGACGAGGGCGGCGTCCAGGATCTTGCCGATGGGGAGGCCGAGGGGCGCACCGGTGCCGCGGGGTGCGGTCGCCTTCTCGTACAGCAGGGTGCAGAGGTCGAGGAGGCCGTCCGCCCGGCCGAGGACGGAGGTCTCCGTCCCGCACACGGATTCCGGTGTGCGGCGGGCGAGGACGGTCGTGGCGGGCAGCGAGAGTCCGGTGCGGCGTTCGAAGACGTCGTGATAGACGTCGACGTGGAATTCCGGCACGCTCGGCCGGCTGCCGGGCTTGAGGAATGTCAGCTGGAGAGCCTCGGAGGAATCCACGGAATGGTCCCCGGATTCCGTGTGGTTCGCCCCGTCCGCGCTCTCGGATTGTCCTTCCCGGGCATATCCCAGACGCTCCAGGACGCGCTGGGCCCTGGGGACGTCGGCGGGGGCGAGGAAGAGGTCGAGATCACCGATGACCCGCACGCCGGTGTCGTGATAGACGGAATTCACCAGCGAGAATCCGCGGCGTACGGCGTGCGGAACGCCGTCGGTTGACAGTTCTCGCAGGACGTGTCCGAATTCGTCGGAGAGCACCAGGTTCCGGCTGCGGTTGCCGAGCAGGGAATTGGTGAAGAGCCAGGGTTCGAAGACGACGGCGCCGTCGCCGCCGTCCCGTTCCCAGCCGTAGCGGTCGACGTGCCGCCCGAGCAGGGGCATCAGCCGGTGGCGGGCGGCCTCGCGGAGCAGGGCGCCTTGGTCCAGGTCGGGCCGGCTCAGCAGGGTGCGGGCCTCGGCCCGCCGCGCGGGGTCGGGGGCGGGCACCGCGAGGAGCAGCAGCAGGCGGGCGTGCGGGGGGAGGTCCGCGGCCGCGGCGGCGAGGCCGCCACCGGGGTGTGCGGGGTCGTTCGTGGTGCTCTTCATACGTGTTCTCGCGTCGCCGTTCCGTGAGGCGGGGTGGGGTGCGCGCCGGCCGGGGCCCTCCGGGGGCATCGGTTTTCCGGAGGACCCCGGACGGCGTGGCGGTCCGGGAACGGGTCCCGGACCGCCGGTCGGGGGAGGTCAGGCCGTCCGGTGCAGGCCCAGCTCCGGTTCGAGCGTCATGTAGAGGCCGCCGATGGCGTTCTCCGGCGACTCGGGGAGCTTCTCCTTGTGGGTGTTGTGGTTGGAGATCGGGGCGGGCGAGCCGCCCTCGTCGCCGCGGAGCTTCGCGGCGAGCCGCTCGTAGGCGCCCTCGGTGGTGACGTCGACGAGGTCCTCGGTGCCGGCGATGATGTTGAGGAACGCGTCGTGCAGGCGCAGGCCCTTGCGGTCCTCGCGGGTGAGCGTCTGGGCCTTGTAGAAGTGGCTCTCCTTGCCCCGGTAGCTCTCGTAGAAGACGGAGACCAGGAGCAGGAGGCGCTCGTAGGCCTGGCGGTAGGCCGTCTGGAAGAACGCCTGGCACTCCTCCTCGGGGATCTCGCCCTGCAGGATCGCGGAGATGGTGGCGGCGGCGATCATGCCGCTGAAGGTGGCCAGGTGCACGCCGGTGGACAGCAGCGGGTCGAGGAAGCAGGCCGCGTCGCCGATGAGGAAGTAGCCGGGGCCCGTGAAGGAGTCGGCGACGTAGGAGTAGTCGGTCTCGCTCTTGACCTCGGAGACGAGCTCGGCCGGCTTGACGAGCGCGGCGAGCTGCGGGCAGGACTCGATGGCGTCCATGTAGACGGCCTCGCGGCCGCCGAGGCGCTTGTGGTCGGCCTGGTAGCCGTCCTTGCCGGTGACCAGGCCGATGCTCAGGGTGCCGTCGTGCAGCGGGATGGCCCACAGCCAGCCGTTGTCCCGGCTGAAGACGGCGATGGCGCCCTCGGGGCCGAGGTCGAGGGGCGGGGTGTCCTTCCAGTAGCCCCACACGGCGATGTTGCGGAAGACGTCGTGGAAGCGGCGGTCCTTGATCTGGCGGTTGCCGAGGACGCCGTTGCGCCCGGAGGCGTCCACGACGATGTCGAAGGAGACGGTGCCGGTCTCGGAGTCGTCACCGGTGCGGAACCAGGTCGCGGAGGAGGCGCGGCCGTTCTCGAAGTGCACCTCCTTGACGCTGACGCCCTCGTGCACCTCGACGCCTTCGGACTTGGCGTGCTCCAGGAGGATCTGGTCGAACTCGGAGCGGATGACCTGCCAGCTGTGGTTGTCCTCGCCCGGGAGGTGGCTGAAGGGGAGGTCCCACTCCTCGTCGCCCCAGGCGTAGTAGGAACCGTTCTTGCGCATGAAGCCGTGGGCCTCGACCTTGTCCTTGACGCCGAGGACCTCCATGGCCCGGAAGCAGGATATCGACAGGGACTCGCCGATGTGGTAGCGCGGGAAGTGCTCGCGTTCCAGCAGCGTGACCTTGTACCCGCGCTTGCTCAGCAGGGTGGAGACCGTCGCGCCGGCGGGGCCGCCGCCGATGACGAGGACCTGGCAGTCCGCGATTTCGCCCGCCTTCTTGGCCATGAGAATGCAGCCTTCCTTAAGGGTTGTGCGCAGAAGAGATGTTCAGTGGACGCCGGATGCCGTGGAGGGGCATCCGGCCGGTAGCAGCGGCAATCACCGTGGTGTCGGCGCGGGTCCCGCCGCAGAAGGCGGGCCGCATGTGCCGCAAGCGCCTCACCCAGGGGGCGGGCATCGGCGTCGTCCGCGGACGACGCGGGTCGTTCGGGGGTGTCCACGACCCCGGACCGCATTCCTCGCTGCTGCTCGCCGGGCCGGACCGGACAGCGCCGGTCTATTCCGGGGAGTACCGGTCCGACCGGGCCGGTACGAAGAACTTGCCTCAGCGAGAGGATCACGTCAAGAGACGATGATCACGATCGGCCGGGCTACCGGCAACTCCGGGAACCATACATGGGGTTCAGCCGGGGACACGACTCCCGGAAATTCCGGGGGCCAACAAGTTTCATACGGCATTTGCATAAGTGGAAAGGGGGCGCGCGAGAGGCTGCCCCGGCACTCGGACCGCCCCTCGCGGTCACCGCCGGCTCTTGATCATCACGGACTGCTGACCTAGGGTTACTGATCTACCGATAAGCCCGGGACCACGACGAACGAGGGGGAGAACTTCGACGTGTCCGCGCCCAATCGTCCGAACTGAACCCCGAACCACCGCTGCTGACCGGAACGCGTCTCACCGCAGGACACCGCCCGCCGTCGCGGGCGGGGCATCGCACGGCCTCCCGTCCTTCCGGTGATCGTCAACCGGTCCCGCAGTCAACGCTTTTCCTCACCGGCCCCTTGTCCGGGGCGCATCGTCGTCCACACGCTGCCGCAGCACGACCCGCATCCGTGGAGCACCACGGGAGAGCCCTCATGGCCCGGGCGCGCGAGCAGCGCCCCGCCCTCCGGCACATCCGGACGGCGGCACGTCCCGACCGGACACCGTCGTCCGGGCCGGCGCGACGACCCCTGCCCTCCGGGGATGTATTCCGGCACTGCCCTGCGTGCACCCCACCCGCACCTTTCACAGGCTTTCCCTTTTCCTGATGAAGCCTCAATAAGACGCAATTCACAGGGCTGTTGACGCACACGCGCGACGGACGCATCAGCCGTGCCCACGGTGCGGCGGCGGCCGGCTGCCCGCGCAGCTACCAGGAGCACTACATGATCTTCACTCTCGTCGGCGCCGACGGAGCCGGGAAATCCACCGTCTCGCGGACGGTCACCGAGCGCCTGCGGGCCTCGGGCTTGCCCGTCGACCGCGTCGACCGGTGGGACATCGTCGACAACCCCGCCTACCCCGCAGCCCGTTTCATGCGCCCCGACGTCCCCGACGCACGGCAGTGCGTCGCCGAGATGCCCGAGGGCCCGCGCTTCCTCTTCCTCATGTGGTCCATCGGCATGGCGCTGGAGGGCCGTGTCCCGGGCCCCGGTGACGCCGGCGGGCCCACCCCCGCCGGCCGCGTGACCCTGCTCGACGGCTACTGGATGAAGCACGCCGCGAGCGAGATCGTCTACGGCCTCGACCGGACGTGGGTGGAGGCCGTCGTGGCCGGGCTGCCGCCCGCCGGGACCGTGGCCTACCTCCGGGCGGACCCCGAAGCCGCCTGGGAGCGCAAGGCAGGCCGGGACGTCCTGCCCTACGAGTGCGGTATGGACCCGTCCTGCTCCCGGGAGAGCTTCCTCGCCCACCAGCGGAGTGTGCTCGCCCTCCTCGACACCTGGGCCGACCGCTTCGGATGGCTCACGCTCGACGCATCCGCGCCCCTTCAGGACGTCACCGCCCGCGTCTCCTCGCTCGTCCTCGACACCACCGGCGGCACCCTCCAAGGCGCCCCCGCCACGCCCGGGACGGTGGCCCGGTGACGGCCGCCGCGCAGGAGATCGCCCCGGGCGAGCCGCGCACCGTCGTGATCAAGGTGGGCGGGAGCCTCGTCTCCGACAAGCGCAGCGACGACCACATCGACCACGACGCCCTGCGCGACTACGCGGCCCTCGTCGCCGCCCTCGCCACGGCCCGCCCGGGCCGCGTCGTCTTCGTCGCCGGCGGCGGGGCCCTCGGGCACGGCGCCGTGCGGACCACGGACGTACCGGGCCCCCACGCGCTCCTGCCGCTCACGCAGGCCACGTTCCGCGTCAAGTGGGCCTGGGCGCAGGCCCTGTGCGCGGCCGGTGTCAGGGCGATGCCCCTGCAGGTCGCAGCCCTGGCCCGCGAGGACGCCGGCGGCGTCCGCACCCAGACGGCGGTCCCGGCCCAGCTGCTCCGCTCCGGCATCCTCCCCGTGCTCTCCGGCGACTGCATCGTCACCGCCGACGGGTCGCTGCGCATCATGGGCAGCGACGAGGTACCGGGGGTCATGGTCGCCGAAGACTTCGCCCCAGTGCGGGTCGTGACGCTCACCGACGTGCCGGGCATCCTCACCGGCACCGGCCACGACAGCCCGGTGCTGCGCCACGTGGACCCCGACGAGGCCGAACCGGCCGGCGCGTTCTTCTGGCCGACCGCCTCCTGGGACACCAGCGACGCGATGCGCGGCAAGGTGCGGGCGCTCGCCGGACACGCCCGCCGCGGCGCGGAATGCGTCATTACGCAAGGAGATCGCCGGGCCCGTAGCCTGATGCACCTGTTCAGCCCGATGGAGTGCTGGCCGGATGACGTGCCGCACACCCTCATATCCCGTATTCCCGCGGTGATCTGAGGCGCGCGGAGCTCCGGTCCCGGGATGACGGCCCGTCATGAGGCCACCCCACGCGGTGCTGCCGACCACCCGAAGGAGAACGACGAAGATGAGCGAGAACGTGCAGACCCTCAGCGGGGACTCCTCCCTGCACCTGCGTGAGTTCGACGCCCCGCCCGCCGACCCCATGGCCCTGCTGCGCGAATGGCTGGACGAGGCGCTGCGCCGCGAGGTGCGGGAGCCCTTCGCCGCGGTGCTGGCCACCGCCGACGAGGAGGGCCGGCCGTCGACGCGGGTCCTGCTCGTGAAGGACCTCGACGACCGCGGCCTGGTCTTCACCAGCTTCAAGGGCAGCCGCAAGGGCCGGGACCTCGCGGCTCGTCCGGCGGCGTCCATGACGTTCTACTGGCGCGAGACGCTCCAGCAGATCACCCTGTCCGGAACGGTCGAGGAGCTCACCGCCGAGGAGTCCGACGACCTGTTCGCGCGGCGCCCGCTCGCCGCGCAGGCGACCACCGCCGTGTCGCGGCAGAGCCGGCCGCTCGTCGACGAGGCGGAGCTGCGCGCCCGCGCCCGGGAGCTCGTGGAGTCCGGCGGCCCCGTGCCGCGGCCCACCGAGTGGACCGGCTACCGGCTCGTCCCGGAGACCGTCGAGTTCTGGTACGGCAGCCCCGACCGCCTGCACCGCCGTCTCGCCTACGAGCGCCCGGACCAGCAGACGCAGGCCTGGACGCACCGGCGCCTGCAGCCCTGACCGGGCCGGGGCGGCGGCGTTCCGCGGGATCCGCCGCCCCTCCCCCGCGGCCGGCCGACGCCGGCCGCCACCCCGCCGACGGGGACGCCGCCGCGCGTCCCCGTCCCCACATCCCCCAGGGAGCACCGTGTTCTACGAGATCCGCCGCTACCAGACCCGGCCCGGCCGCCGCGACGCGTGGGTGCGGTACATGGAAGAGGTCAACATTCCGTTCCAGCAGTCCCTGGGCATGGACATCACCGCCTCGTTCACCGACGAGGAGGACCCCGACGGGTACGTGTGGGTCCGGCGCTTCGCGAGCGAGGAGCAGCGCCGGGAGCTCTACGCCGCGGTGTACGACAGCGAGCGCTGGCAGCGCGACATGCGTCCGGTCGTCGAGCAACTGCTGCTCATGGACCGCACCGTGGTGACCCGCGTCCGGCCCACCCCGGCCTCCGGCCTGCGCTGACTCCGGCCCGCGCGGCTGCGCGCCCACCCTCCTGCCCGTCGATCCGCACCATGGAGACGTCTCCGTGTCTGGCACCACCCTCACCGCCTTCTTCCTCCTCGTCGCGGCCGCGATGGGAACGGCCAGGTTCCTCGGGGCCGTGGCCCGCAGGCTGGGACAGCCCCCGCTCGTCGGGGAGATCGTCGCCGGCCTGCTCGCGAGCCCCACCCTGCTGGCGCCCCTGGGGGCCGGCCCCCTCATACCCGCCGGGGTCCGGCCCCCGCTGACCGCCCTCGCCGACGTGGGCCTGGCCGCCCTCATGTTCGTCATCGGCTACGAGCTGGACGCCTCCTCCCTGCGCGGGCGGCAGAGGTCCGTGCTCGGCCTGACCGCCGGCTCCATCCTGCTGCCGCTCGCCGGGGGCGCCGCCCTGGCCGTCCCGCTGGCCGGCAACTACGCGGCCGGTGACCGGACGGTCTTCGTGGTCTTCGTGGGCGTCGCCCTCTCGATCACGGCCTTCCCCGTCCTCGCGCGTATCCTCGCCGACCGCGGGCTCACCTCGAAGCCGCTCGGCACCCTCACCCTGACGTCGGCGTCCATCGGCGACCTGATCGCCTGGCTGTGCCTGGCCGCCGTGGCCGCCTGGGCGGGCTCGTCGGGGCAGTGGCGGATCGTCCTGCTCCCCGGCTACCTGCTGCTGCTCCAGTTCGCCGTCCGCCCCCTGCTGGCTGCGGCGGTTCGCCGGGCCGCCCGCCGCAACCTATCCGGCGCGCACCTCCTGCCCGTGTTCCTCGTGGGCCTCATGTGCTCCTGCGCGGCCACCGAATGGCTCGGCGTCCACTTCGTCTTCGGAGCCTTCGCCCTCGGCGCGGTGGCGCCGCGCAAGGGGCCCGGTGGGCTCCTCACCCAGGTCGAACAGGGCATGGGCCAGGTCGGCCACCTGCTGCTGCCGCTCTACTTCTTCCTCGCCGGGACCGCCGTCGACCTCTCCGGCTTCGGCACGGGCGACGTGCTGGCCCTGGCCGCGGTCGTGGGCACGGCGGTGGTCACCAAGGTGGCCGGTGCGTACGCCGGTGCGCGCTGCTCCGGGCTGCCCCACGGCACGGCGCTTCCCGCGGCCGTGCTGATGAACACCCGCGGGCTCACGGAGATCGTCATCGCGGCGGCCGCCCTCGACCTGCACATCATCGACCGGGACTTCTACTCCATCATGGTGGTCATGGCCCTGGTCACGACGGCCATGACGGGGCCGCTGCTCACCCTGCTCGGCGTGCCGGCGCGCACCGGGGCGGAGGACGCCACGGCCCCCGCGCGGCCGCCGGCGGGCACGGCCGGAAGGCCGGGGCTCGTGCTCGACAAGAGCTGAGACCTGCGTGCGGGGGGCGGCACCGGCCCGATCGGGACCGCCCCCCGCACGAAGTGCGGCCCCCGGGAGACTCCCGGAGGCCGTGCGGGGCGTGAACCCGCCCCGGAGCGTGCTGCCCCGCCCTGCCCGGCGGGGTGGCTGCGCGTGCACCACGACCGTCACGACGTACGAAGGACAGACCAGTTCCCATGAGCCGTTTGTTCAGCCCCGGTGAAGTCATCGTCCGGCGAGAGATCCTCGACGGGCGCGAGTGGATCGTCTACCCCGTACAGGTGGCCGCGGACGACGGCGTCACCCTGGCCGCGTACCTGCACCGCGGGACCCGGCTCACGTTCGGCGGCGGCGAGTTCCGCTGGGGCGTCCACCCGTGGGCGGCCTTCGACCCCCACTGGCAGTCGGACGGCGTGCTGCAGCTGCAGCGCACCGGTGACGCCTACTCCGTCTGGGCCCGCTGGTCGGACGGGGCGTTCGAGGGCTGGTACGTCAACTTCCAGGAACCGCTGCGGCGCACCGGGCGGGGCTACGACACCCTCGACCAGGAACTGGACCTCTGGATACCCGGGGACGGCTCCCCGTACCGCTGGAAGGACGTCGACGAGTTCGAGGAGCGCGAGCGCAGTGGCGGGTTCACGAGGGAGGAGGCCGCGGGGGTGCGGGCGGCGGCCCGGGAGGTCGAGGCGCTGATCGCGTCCGGCGACTGCTGGTGGGAGGCGTGGCGGGACTGGACGCCGCCCGTGGAATGGGATGTGCCGGCCCCCGTGGCCCTGGAGGGCGCGGAGGCCGGCACGGCGGCCTAGGAATCCGCGGATTCCGTGCTGTTGCCGATGGCACGGCGACGGCCCCGGGGTGCTCCCGGGGCCGTCGTCATGCCGGGTGCGGCCCGTTGCCCGCGGGCCGCCGGGCGGAGTCAGCGGGACGCGGGCACGACGGCCTCCGTGAGCCGGGCGATCGCGTCGGCGCAGGCGTCGGCGAGGGCCTCCGCGGTGCCGGGCGCGAAGGCGGGCGCGGCGATCCGCCAGTCGAAGGCGACCTTCCCGTCCTCGAGGGTGACGCGCAGCTCGATGGGCCGGAACGGTTCTTTCAGCGGCGATTTGGGGCAGCCCTGACGCGTGGTGACGGGGGTGAAGGAGTCCATGGGCGGCAGGTCCTTCAGGCCGCGCCCCAGGTAGTGCAGGAAGACCTGGGGGCGGGGCAGCGCGGCCATCCGCGCGCGGACCTCCGGGTCGGGGCTGCTGTGGCGCAGGGGCCCCCAGGTCTCCTCGAAGGAGCGCAGCCGGTGGATCTGCGCGCGCAGGGAGGCGAGCCGGCCGAGGGGCCCGGCGCCGGGCGTGGCGGTCAGGACGTGCGGGACGACCTCGGCGAGCCAGCCCACCGTGGAGCTGGGGTCGCCCGCGGTGCCGCGTGGCCAGCGGCCGTGGCGGAAGAGGTCGATGGCGACGGTGGGGCTGCTGCCGCGGGCCGCGAGCCCCTCGGCGATGCCCGCGAGGATCAGTTCCTCGGTGGTGACGGGCGCGTGACGGGCCACGGACAGGACCCGCTCGGCCAGGTCCGGGTCCAGGGACAGGTCGGTGCGGCGCAGGTCGGCCTGGACGAGCCCGGTGACCGGTCCCGTGGTGGGCACCTCGCCGATCTCGGACCAGGGCAGCGCGAGCCACTCCCGCTCCGCCTGCCGGGCGGCCGCGGTCCGGGAGAACGCGGTCAGCTCGGCGGAGTGCCGCAGGGCGGACACCGGCGGCCGGTCGAGGGCGTCCGGGCCGTGGGTGTAGAGCCGGTCCAGGTCCTGGGTGATGATCTGCATGCTCAAGCCGTCCACGACGAGGTGGTGGAAGGCGAGCAGCAGTACGTCGCGGGGGCCGCCGCGGAACAGAGCCGCCAGGGAGACGGGCCCCTCGGCGAGGTCCACGCGCGCGTAGAGGCCGTCCAGGGCCGCGACGAACCCCTCGTCCTCCGGGCCGAGGTCGAAGTCGAGGAGCGGGAACGCCGAGTGCACGGCGCGCACGGTGTCGCCGTCGAAGCGGGACATCAGGCCGGGGTGACGGCGTGCCAGGGCGTCCAGGGCTCTCTGGAGCCGGTCCCGGTCGACGCGCTCCGCGGCCTCCAGGGTGAGCGGCTCGACGAAGTGCGCCCGGTGGGGCAGGTCGATCGCGAGGAACCAGCCCTGGGAGGGGAGGATCCGCACCTCCTCCGGCTCGTCCGGCGCGGCCTCCTCCGGGGCGGCCGTGGCGAGGTGCCCGGCGAGCGCGGCGACGGTCGGCCGTTCGGTGAGGTCGCGCACGGTCAGGGCGAGGCCCGCCGACCGCGCGCGGGTGACGATCCGGAGGGCCGAGAGGCTGTCACCACCCATGTCGAAGAAGGCATCGGTGTCGCGGAGGTCGCTGCGCCCGAGCACGTCGCCGAAGACCTCGCGGAG
>NZ_JBAMDC010000469.1:0-4600 GCF_036961605.1 Streptomyces sp. KLMMK | reverse complement strand
AGCAGCGCGAGCGCCGCGCCCGGCAGCAGCAGGGTGATCAGGACGGTGTACGGCAGCACCTCGGGCGAGGGCGCGTACTCCACGAGGACGCCCGACAGCAGCGCCCCGCTGCCGAGCCCGGCCATGTTGGTGACCGAGGCGATGAGGGCGGCCCGCGGCGGCGAGGGGTGCAGTTCTCTCAGGTACGCGGTGGCGGCGCCGGTCGTCAGGCCCACCGAGACGCCGGAGAGCAGCCGCCCGGCGAAGAGCCCCGGCAGGGTGGGCAGGGCGATGAAGACGACGCTGCTCGCCGCGGCCACGACCAGCGCCGGGACGAGCGTGGCGCGCCGCCCGATCTTGTCCGACAGCCCTCCGAACAGCAGCAGGGCGGCCACGATCCCCACCGCGTAGGCCGCGAAGACCAGCGCGACGACCGGCGGGGACAGGTGCAGCCGCTGCGTGTACAGGGCGTAGACGGGCGTGGGCAGGGTGCCGCCGGCCATCACCACGAACAGCACGTACGTGACGGTGGGGACGGCGGCGCGCGGTACGGCGGGCAGGGCGGGGGCCGGGGCCCCCGCCGCGGCGGGCCGCCGCTGTCCGTTGACCCTCACCAGTCGAAGGCCGTCGCGTCGTACAGGTTCACGCCGAGCGCGGCCTTGCCCAGGTACTCCAGGCACTCCTCCGGTTTGGCGGGCATCACGGAGGCGAAGGACGCCTCCCGCAGCAGTCGTTCGAGCGGCTGCGACCGGCTCACGGCCACCGAGCCGCAGATCCGGACGGCGTCCTGCGCGAGGGCGGGCCCGGTCTCGCCGACGACGTACTTCGCGGCGTGCACCGCGGCGTTGGCCCCGGCGCTGCCGCGCGCGGCGTCCACGCGCGCACCGGCCTCGGCGACCAGGGCCCGGGCGGCGCTCAGCCGCGCGGACATCCGGCCGAGCTCGCGCTGCAGCACCGGCGACCCGGCGCGCCGGGGCGAGGCGGCCACGTGGCCGGTGGTGAAGCGCAGGATCGCCTCGGCGATGCCCAGGTAGGCGCCCGTGTACCCGGCGATCATCCAGTGGGGTTCGCGCACCAGCTTGTACAGGGACATCCCCTCGACGCCGAGGAAGAGCCGGGAGCGCGGCACGGTCACCGCGTCCAGGGTCATGCCCGCGGTGCTGGTGCCGTACATGGCGGACAGGCTGTGCACCTCTCCGAAGCCCACGCCGGGGTCGTCCGCCGCGACGACGAAGTGCGAGACCTCGCCGCTGCCTTCGGTGCCCTCGGCGCGGGCGGCGACCACGTAGTAGTCGGCGACGCCCGCCAGCGAGACGAAGGACTTCTCGCCGGTGATGACGTACCCGCCGTCCTCGGTGCGGCGGTAGGAGGTGCGCACGCCGCGGAGCTTGGCGCCGCTGCCGGCCTCGGAGGTGGCGGAGGCGAAAAGCTTGCGCCCGTGGACCACCTCGCCGAAGAGCCAGGACCGGAAGGCCTCCGCCGCGGGCGGCAGGGGCGTGCCGGCGGACTCGCACAGGGAGCCGATCGCGACGTTGTGCATGTTGAAGCCGAGAGCGGCGGCGCCGTTGTGGGCGCCCAGCACGGCGAGCACCCGGGAGTAGGCGGCGAAGCCGAGCCCGGCCCCGCCGGCCGCGCGGGGCACGAGCAGGCCGAGCAGCCCGGCCTCGCGCAGGATGCGGTAGGTCTCGTGGCCGGTGGAGCGGCCCGCGTCCACCTCGGCGGCGAACGGGGCGAGGGCCGCCCCGGTCGCCTCGGCGAGGTCGAGCAGTTCGTCGAATTCGGCGGGCAGCAGCTCGGTGGGCAGGGACATGGCCATGAGGGGCCTTTCGGAAATCGGGTTCCCGGCTCGGGAATCGGTTCGCGAATCAGTTTTCGACGGGGAGCCCGAATTCACGGGCGACCCCGATGCGCAGCAGGTCGTTGGGGCCTGCATAGGTGAGCGCCGCCATGGGGCTGTGCAGATCGGCGGGGAGTTCGGAATCGGCGATGAAGGCCCGTACGCCCGACAGCGCGGTGGCGTGCTCGGTCAGCCGTACGTAGTCCTCGGAGACGGAGATCTTGGTCAGGGCGGCCTCGGCCGACAGCCGGCGGGTGGGCGTTCCCGCGTCGAGCCGCGCCGCCATGGCGTACAGCAGCGTGCGGGAGCGGTGCAGGACGAGCGCCATGTCGCTGATGCGCGCGGCCACTTGGTGGCTGGAGCCCATCCGGCGGCCGAAGTGCCCGCGCTCGCAGGCCCAGTCCGTCAGGCGCTGCAGGGTGCGGCGCATCGGGCCGAGGGCGTAGCCGAGCAGCAGGGCCCGCTCCCAGGTGGTGGTGGAGGAGAGGATCGCCAGGCCCGAGCCCTCGCCGCCCACCAGGCTGCCCGCGCCCAGCCGTACGCCGTCGAGGACGAGCTCGCCCATCGGCACGCCGGGCAGTGCGGTCTTGGCGAAGGCGTCGGCGCGGGTCACGCCCGGGGTGGCGACGGGGAACAGGAAGGCGGACAGGGAGAACGGCGAGCGGCCTTGCTCGGTACGGGCGAAGACGAGGGCCAGGTCGGCCACGGGGGCGGCGGTGATGAAGGTCTTGGCGCCCTCCAGCACGTAGCCGTCGCCGTCGCGCGTGGCGCGGGTGTCCATCGACAGCGGGTCGCTGCCGCCCCTGCGTTCGGTGAGGGCGTGGCACAGCAGCTCCCGCCCCTCCTGGATGCGGGCGACGGACCGCCACGCGCCGGCCGGGAGCACGGCGCGCAGCGGGTACTCCATGCCGAACACCTGGGAGGCCATGGCGTAGACGACGCCGGGGTCGGCGCCGGCCAGGCCGATGCCCTCGATCATGGCCAGTGAGCGGGTGACGGGCCCGGGCGCGGCGGCGTCCGCGGACGCCCCGGGGCCGGGCTCCGGGGGGTCCAGACGGAGCACGCCGAGCCCGGCCAGGGCCTCCCACCGGTCGCGGAAGCCCTTGCCGGTCAGCTGCTCCACCAGGGGCAGCGCCCGGTCGCGGTACTCGTCCACCACGGCCTCGGTCCCCGGGGGACCGGAGCGCAGCAGGTGCTCGGCGGCACTCACGGTGTCTCCTCGTTCTCCCCCAGAGCCTGAACGGCCTGGGAGGTACCCCCATCTGCGCCTGCGCGGCGCAGAGGTGCGGGCATCACGGTCGGGTGCGGCCCGGTGGCCGCGCATGCGTCGCTCACCGGGCGACCTCCGCCCGGAGTCCTTCCAGCACGCTCCACAGCGCCTGCGGGCTGCGGAAGTTGGCTGCGACGATCTCGGTGTCCGGCAGCACGATGCCGGCCTGCGCGTCGAGCGCGGCGACGATCTGCATGATGGACAGCGAGTCCAGCAGACCCTGTTCGAGCAGCGGGGTGCCGGGCTGCAGCTGCCGGGGCTCCTCGCCGCGCCCCCAGGTGATCTTGCTGCTGATCAGGGTGCAGAGGTCCTCTACGGTGTTCACGCGCGGGCTCCTTCTGTGGGAGTGGTGGACGGGCCGGCGGTACGGGGCCCGTCGGTGCGGGTGGCGAGCGCGCGGCGGTCGACCTTGCCGCGGGCGTTGACGGGCAGGGCGGCGGCGGGGACGACGCGGTCGGGCAGCATGCGCAGCGGCAGGAGCCCGCGCAGACCGGCGAGGACCTCCTCGGCGATCGCCCCGGGGGAGGTCTCCGCAGCGGCTGCGGTATCCCTGCCGCCCCCGTCGCTCCGGACGTACGCCCAGATCTCGCCGTGGTGCGCGCCCTCCTTGGCGACGACCGCGGCGGCGGTGACGCCGGGCAGCGCGAGCACGGCGCTCTCGACGTCGAGCAGGTCGATGCGGTGCCCGCGCCGCTTGACCTGCGTGTCGCCGCGGCCGCGCAGGAACACGCGGCCGTCGGCGGTGATGCGGCCGATGTCGCCGGTGGCGTAGGCGCGGCGGGCGACGCCGTCGCGGAAGCGCACCGTGCGGGTGGGGTCGGTGAGGGTCCCGTCCTGCAGGTAGCCCTGGAAGACGGTGGCACCGGCGACGTGGATCTCACCGGTGCCGTCGGTGGGCAGGCCGTCCTCGCCGAGGACGTCGACGACGTCGCCGTCGACGGCCCGGCCGATGGTGACCTCCTGGTCGGCGGTCCAGCCGGCGGGCACCCGGCTGTACGTGCAGACGTTGGTCTCCGTCGGCCCGTAGAGGTTGTACAGCGGCACGTCGCCCAGGAGCTGCAGGTAGCGCTCCAGGGGGCGTGGGGCGAAGGGCTCGCCCGCGAAGGCCGCCACGCGCAGGGAGGGCGGGAAGTCCTCCGCGATGCCGCCCCGTTCGAGCATGCCCTGGTAGAGGGAGGGCACCGCGTAGAAGGCGGTGATGCGCTGTTCGTGGAGCCAGCCGACGACGTCGCGCGGGAAGGTCCGCAGGACGTCGGGCATGAGGACGGCGCAGGCGCCCGCCGCGGCCGTGCTGAACAGGTCGAAGGTCGTGAGGTCGAAGGTCAGCGCGGCCTGGGAGCCGACGCGGTCGCTCTCCGTCAGCCCGAGCTCGGCGGCGGCCCACAGTGCGAAGTGGGCGACGTTGGCGTGCGAGAGGAGCACCCCTTTGGGGCGGCCGGTGCTGCCGGAGGTGAACAGGACGTAGCCGCCGCTGCCGGCGGGCGCGGGCAGCGGGGCGGGCTTGTCCGCGCCCG
>NZ_JBAMDC010000468.1:0-4610 GCF_036961605.1 Streptomyces sp. KLMMK | reverse complement strand
GGGCTGCGCCGCGGTGTGTGATCGCCGCCGCGGGGGATTTCTTCTGCCCGCCGCAACGCCGATCCGCCACGACGGCGCCCTCCGGCGGTGCGTCGGGCGGAACCCCGGATGTCACCGGAACCCGGGCGGAGCCTACGTCGTGCCGGGGCCCGGGCCGATGTCCTCCGACGTCGGTGGGGCCTGGCGGCGGTCCGGGGCCTGTTCGAGGCCGGGGGCCGGGGCCGTGTTGATGCGCGGCAGTGCGTACGGGTGTTCCCGCCGCAGCCACTCGATCAGCTGCTCCCGCACCACGCACCGCAGCGTCCAGATGTCGTCCGCGTCCTTCGCCGTCACCAGCGCCCGCACCTGGATCGTCGTCGGGGTCGTGTCGGTGATCACCAGGCTCCAGGACCGCCCGTCCCACTCCGGCAGCTCCTTGAGGATGCCGTGCAGCCGTTCCCGCATGAGGTCTATGGGCGTGGAGTGGTCCAGGTGGAAGAAGACCGTGCCGGTCATCCGGGGGTTGCTGCGGGACCAGTTCTCGAAGGGGCGGCTGGTGAAGTACGACACCGGCATGGTGATGCGCCGCTCGTCCCAGGTGGTCACCACCAGATAGGTGAGCGTGATCTCCTCGACCCGGCCCCACTCGCCGTCCACGACGACCGTGTCCCCGATGCGCACCACGTCGCCGAAGGCGATCTGCAGCCCGGCGAAGAGGTTGGCGAGCGTGGACTGGGCCGCCACACCGGCGACGATGCCCAGCAGTCCGGCCGAGGCCAGCACGGACACCCCGGCGGCCCGCATGGCCGGGAAGGTGAGCAGCATCGCCGCCACCGCGACCACGCACACGACGGCCGTGACGATCCGCCGGATGAGCGTCACCTGGGTCCGTACCCGGCGCACCCGGGCCGCGTCCTCGGCGCGCGCCGCGTAGCGCGCGTAGGCGGCCTCCACTATGGCGACGGCGACCCGCACCACCAGCCACGCGCACGCGCCGATGAGCACGAGCGTCAGGACCTGGCCGACCACCTCCTCGTGGTCCGGCAGGATGCCGGCCGAGCGGAAGCTGGCGCGCAGCAGCGCCGTGCACAGGACGACCTGGAGGGGCAGCCGGCACCGGCGCAGCAGGTCCCACAGGGGCGTCTCGGGGTGCCGCTCGTCGATTCTGCGCAGGACGTGGTCGGCCGCCCACCCCACGGCCAGGGTGAGGATCAACGCTCCGCCGGCGACGGACAGCGGACGCAGTACGCCCTCCATGGACACCTCGGCTCCTTCCGGCCGGCTGCTGCGGGGCACTCACCGGGTGGCGCTCGCTCCCGACCGTAGCTGGCACGATGGGAGGCACGCGATCCACCTGTTAGGAAGTGACTCCAGTGGCGTCCTCTACCACGATTGTCCTTTTTCATTCGGCCTACGGCCTGAGGCCGGCCGTGCACGCCGCCGCCGAGCGCCTGCGCGCCGCCGGGCACGAGGTCCACGTGCCGGACCTCTACGAGGGCCGGACCGCGGACACGGTGGAGGACGGCATGGCCGTCAAGGACGAGATCGGCCGCGAGGAGCTGCTGCGCCGCGCCGTCACCGCGGTGGCACCGCTGTCGGACCGGGGCCTGGTCTACGCCGGCTTCTCGCTCGGCGGCTCGATCGCGCAGAACCTGGCGCTGGGCGACGAGAAGGCGCGCGGCCTGCTGCTCCTGCACGGCACCTCGGACCTGGCCGACGACGCCGCCGTGGACGAGCTGCCCGTCCAGCTGCACGTCGCCGACCCGGACCCCTTCGAGCCGCACGACTGGCTCAACGCCTGGTACCTGCGCATGGGCCGGGCCGGCGCGGACGTGGAGGTCCACAGGTACCCCGGGGCGGGGCACCTGTTCACTGACCCGGACCTCGCGGACTACGACGAGGAGGCCGCGGAGACGACCTGGCGCGTCGCGCTGGCCTTCCTGGAGGAGATCGGCGGCTAGGAGCCGCCGGGCACCGGCGCCGGGCGCGGATCACCGTACCGGCGTCTTCACCCGCTCGACCTGCTGCGTGCCCGAGCGCGTCCGGTACGACCGGCTCCACTCGCTCGTCGCCTTGGGGTCGGTCTTGTCGGAGAGGACGTAGTAGTCCATCTGCGCCTGCTCGGGGGTGATGTCGAGGACCCCGTAGCCGTGGGAGTCCATGTCCACCCACTTCGCGTGCCGGTTGGCGGCCTTGATGGCGGTGACCGCGGCGAGCGAGAGGGTGTGCGGGGCCACGCCCAGCAGGTCGTCCAGGTTGTCGGAGCTCACCGACGTGACGACGAACTCGGTGGCGACGGACGGCGACAGCGGGTACGTGGCGGCCTTCTTGGGCACGTCGTTGGCCCAGGCCATGTGGATGTCACCGGTCAGGAAGACGGTGTTGCGGATCCCGCGGTCGCCGAGGTGGCCGAGGAGCTCGCGCCGGTCGTCGGTGTAGCCGTCCCACTGGTCGGTGCTGACGGCTATGCCGCCGGTGGGCAGGCCCAGCAGCTTGGCGAGCGGCTCCAGCAGGTGGGCGGGCAGGGCGCCGAAGGCGAACGGGGAGATCATCACGGGGTTGCCGACGAGGCGCCAGGTGGTGTCGGAGGAGGCGAGCCCGGCCTTCAGCCAGTCGAGCTGGGCGCGCCCGGTGATGGTGCGCTCGGGGTCGTCGGCCTTGCCGTTGCCCGGCTTGACCTGCTGCGACCGGAAGGATCTGAGGTCCAGCAGGTGCAGGTCGGCGAGGTTGCCGAAGCGCAGGCGGCGGTATGTGGTGCCCTCGGTGGACGGGCGCACCGGCATCCACTCGAAGTAGGCCTGCTTGGCGGCCGCCATGCGCGCGGCCCACTCGCCCTCGGCGCCGGGGGTGTGGTTCTCGGCCCCGCCCGTCCAGGTGTCGTTGGCGAACTCGTGGTCGTCCCAGATGGCCACGAAGGGGTGGGCCCGGTGGAGGGCCTGCAGGTCGGGGTCCGTCTTGTAGCGGCCGTGCCGGGTGCGGTAGTCGGCGAGGGTGACGATCTCGTGCGCCGGCGCGTGCGGGCGGACCACCTGCTTCGCCGGCGGGTAGATGCCCGAGGCGTACTCGTAGATGTAGTCGCCCAGGTGCAGGACCGCGTCCAGGTCGCGGCGGTCCGCGAGGTGGCGGTAGGCGGCGAAGTGACCGGACTCCCAGTTGGCGCAGGAGACGACGCCGAAGCGGATGCCGGCGGCGGCCGCGCCCGCCGCGGGTGCCGTACGGGTGCGGGCGGCGGGGGTGTGCGCGCCGCCGGCGGTGAAGCGGAACCAGTAGCCGGTGGCCGGGCGCAGGCCGCGGACGTCCGCCTTGACGGTGTGGTCGCTCGCGGCCGTCGCGGTGACCGTGCCGCGGGCGGCGACCCTGCCGAACGCCTCGTCCTCGGCGACCTCCCAGGCGACCTCCACGTCCGCGCCGCGGCCCGAGCCGGGCACGGCGTCGGGGGAGGGCGTGACGCGCGTCCACAGCAGGACGCCGTCGGGCAGCGGGTCGCCCGAGGCGACGCCGTGGAGGAACGCGGGCGGGTCCGCCGCGTACGCAGGGGCGGCTCCGGCCAGCGGGAGGAGGGCGACGGTCGCGGCGCCGGCGACGGCCGTGACGGCGGTGCGGCGCGATATGCAGGAGTCGGTGGTCACGGGCCATCACCTTACTGCCCGGTAAGCCCCGGGGCGGACGAAACCTGACAGTTCGTCCGCCCCTCACCGCCCTGTCACTACTTCTTCGGGCCGAATTCCTTGTCGATCGCCGCGATGAAGGACTCCTTGGCCATCGGCGGGTTGCCGTTCGGGCCCTTCAGCTGCTTGTCGCCGTGGAGCAGGGCCGGGGTGCCGCCGATCTTGTTCTTCTCGAACAGCGTGCCCATCTCGACGGCCCACTTGTCGTAGGTGCCCTCGTTGACGGCCTTCTCGAAGTCCTTGTTGCCCTTCAGGGCCGGGACCTGCTGCGCGATCTCGATCAGGCGCGCGTCCTTGGCGAAGGCGTCGTCGCGCTCGTCGGGGTGGTTCTTCGGGGAGTAGAGCGCTTCCTTGTACGCGACGAAGGCGTCCGGGCTGACGTTGAGCGCGGCGCCGAGGGCGCTGACGGCGTTCTTCGAGCCGGTGCCCTTGGCCAGGTCGTCGATGAAGTTCACCATGACGAACCGGACCTTGTAGCGGCCGTCCTTGACGTCCTGGCGCAGCTGGGCGCCGGACTCGTTCTCGAAGGCGGCGCAGGACGGGCAGCGCGGGTCCTCGTAGACCGTGAGGGTCTCCTTGGCCTTGGCGTCGCCGAGGACGATCTCGTTGCCGTTCTCGCCGGTGGTGTTGGCGGGCTTGACCAGGGTCTTGTCGCCCGCCCAGCTGCTCGCGCCGTCCTTGCTGTCGCTCATGTTGGTCACGGCGTAGCCGACGCCGCCGGCTATCGCGAGGACGACGACGATGGCGCCGGCGACGACGAGCTGACGGCGCGTCTTGTCCCGGCGGGCCTGGCGCTCGCGCTCGGCGCGCAGCCGCTCGCGGGCGGCCTGCTTGTTCTGGTGGCTGTTGCGGTTGCTCATGATGTCTTCTCCGGTGTGGACGTACGGAATGCGGGGGATCGCCGGGCTCAGGCAGCTGCCGGAGCGAGGGGCGGTCCGCGCCGTACGACGGAGTGGACGAGGA
>NZ_JBAMDC010000467.1:0-4634 GCF_036961605.1 Streptomyces sp. KLMMK | reverse complement strand
TGCGAGCCGTCCCCCTGGCCGCCGTCCCGGCCGTCCCCGCGGCCCTGCGGGGGCTGCCGCGGCTGCCAGGGCCGGTCCGGCTGTCCCTCCGGCGGCGGCGCGAAGGGGTTGTCCCGCTGCTCGTCGGGGGAGGGCGGCGTGGGGCGGTCGTGCGACATGCGGGCGTTCCTCATCGCACCGCCGCCGGGGGTGTCGGTGGGCAGCGCGAGGCGGTGAGCCGCGTGACGGCGTCGGTCCGGCATGTGGAGTGTGTCTTCCCCTTGTGTCGTCGTCCGGCACGCCCAGGATGTGCGCCGTCCAGGATGTGTGCCCGAACGCCCGGGACGTACGGCACATCCCCGGCGTCCGTGCCTACCGCACTCCGAACGTACGGCGTCGCGCCCGGATTCCGTGCACGTGGCCCGCGCTTTTCCGTGCGCTGCTTCCAGACGCTACCTTCCGCGCGCGCCCCCGTCCCGCGGGGGCCGTTCGGTGTGCCGGTATCGTTGCTGGCGGTCGGCGGGTTCGTAGAGTCCCCCGTATTCGGCGACGCCCTCGTCTCGTACGACCATACAAACCGTACGGCCATCACACCGCTCGCCTGCGAGAAAGGGCCCCACCGTGGCCTCCCCGCCTCCCGCGCCCCCCGCCCGCCTCGTCGTCCTGGTCTCCGGCTCCGGCACCAATCTGCAGGCCCTGCTCGATGCGATCGCCGCCGATCCGGAGGGCTACGGCGCCCGGATCGTGGCCGTGGGCGCCGACCGGGACGGCATCGCCGGCCTGGAGCGGGCCGAGCGCGCCGGGATCCCCACGTTCGTCTGCCGCGTCAAGGACCACCCGACGCGCGACGCCTGGGACCGGGCGCTGGCGGAGGCCACCGCGGCCCATGAGCCGGACCTCGTGGTCTCGGCCGGTTTTATGAAGATCGTGGGCAAGGAGTTCCTGGCCCGCTTCGGGGGCCGCGTGATCAATACGCACCCCGCCCTGCTGCCCAGCTTCCCCGGCGCCCACGGCGCGCGCGACGCGCTCGCGTACGGGGTCAAGGTGACGGGGTGCACCGTGCACTTCGTCGACGACGGCGTCGACACCGGCCCGATCATCGCCCAGGGCGTCGTCGGGGTCCGGGACGAGGACGACGAATCCGCGCTGCACGAGCGGATCAAGGAAGTCGAGCGCGAGCTGCTCGTCGAGGTCGTGGGGCGCCTGGCCCGCAACGGCTACCGCATAGAGGGACGAAAGGTGAAATTCCTGTGACCGCCGAAGGTATGAAGCGGCCCATCCGCCGCGCGCTGGTCAGCGTCTACGACAAGGCCGGGCTGGAGGAGCTCGCACGCGGTCTGCACGAGGCGGGCGTCGAGCTCGTCTCGACCGGCTCGACGGCCGGCCGGATCGCCGCCGCCGGCGTCCCGGTCACCCGGGTCGAGGAGCTCACCGGTTTCCCCGAGTGCCTGGACGGCCGCGTCAAGACCCTCCACCCGCGCGTCCACGCCGGCATCCTGGCCGACCAGCGCCTGGACTCCCACCGCGAGCAGCTGGCCGAGCTGGGCGTGGAGCCGTTCGAGCTGGTGATCGTCAACCTCTACCCGTTCCGGGAGACCGTCGCCTCCGGCGCCTCGCCCGACGAGTGCGTGGAGCAGATCGACATCGGCGGCCCCTCGATGGTCCGCGCCGCCGCCAAGAACCACCCCTCGGTGGCCGTCGTGGTCAACCCCGGCCGCTACCAGGACGTCCTCAAGGCCGTCGCCGACGGCGGCTTCGACCTGGCGCAGCGCAAGCGCCTGGCCGCCGAGGCGTTCCAGCACACCGCCGCCTACGACGTGGCCGTCGCCAACTGGTTCGCCGAAGGCTACGGCGCCGACGAGGGCCCCTGGCCGGACTTCACCGGCGTCTCCTACGAGCGCAAGCAGGTCCTGCGCTACGGCGAGAACCCGCACCAGCCCGCCGCCCTCTACACGGACGGCACGGGCAAGGGCCTCGCCTACGCCGAGCAGCTGCACGGCAAGGAGATGTCCTACAACAACTATGTGGACACCGAGGCGGCCCGCCGGGCGGCGTACGACCACACCGACCCCTGCGTCGCGATCATCAAGCACGCCAACCCGTGCGGCATCGCCGTCGGTTCGGACGTCGCCGAGGCCCACCGCAAGGCCCACGAGTGCGACCCGCTGTCCGCGTTCGGCGGCGTGATCGCCGTCAACAGCCCCGTGTCGGTCGCCATGGCCGAGCAGGTCGCCGAGATCTTCACCGAGGTCATCGTCGCCCCGGCCTACGAGGACGGCGCCGTGGAGGTGCTGGCCCGCAAGAAGAACATCCGCGTGCTGCGCTGCGCCGACGCCCCCGCGGCGCACGGCGAGACCCGGCCCGTCGAGGGCGGCGTCCTCGTCCAGACCAAGGACCGCCTCCAGGCCGAGGGCGACGATCCGGCCAACTGGACGCTCGCCACGGGCGAGGCGCTCCCCGCCGAGGAGCTGGCCGGCTTGGCCTTCGCCTGGCGCGCCTGTCGTGCGGTCAAGTCCAACGCGATCCTGCTGGCCAAGGACGGCGCGACCGTCGGCGTCGGCATGGGCCAGGTCAACCGCGTCGACTCCGCGAAGCTGGCCGTGCAGCGGGCGGGCGAGGAGCGGGCGCGCGGCTCGTACGCCGCCTCCGACGCCTTCTTCCCCTTCCCGGACGGGCTGGAGGTGCTGACGGCCGCGGGCGTCAAGGCCGTGGTGCAGCCGGGTGGTTCGGTCCGCGACGAGCAGGTCGTGGAGGCCGCGAAGGCGGCGGGCGTGACGATGTACTTCACGGGTACGCGCCACTTCTTCCACTAGGCCGCGGAACGGGCGGAGGCCCGTACCCCGATGCGATCGGGTGTACGGGCCTCCGCGTCCGTCACGTGCGTGCGCTCAGAAGCGCGGGCGGCGGAACCAGTCCTGCGAGGCCTGCTTGGCCGCGAAGACGATCACCAGGATCGACAGGATCAGGCCGATGAGGCCGACGCCGTAGAAGACGATGCACACCAGGCCGCTGATGATCCCGAACGCCGCGTAGACGATCGAGCCGACGCGGACGCCATTGCCGCCCTTGGCGTAGCGCACCGCGAGAATGACGCCGATGATCGCAAAGACCACGGCCAGCGCGGCGAGGAACGCGAACACGCCCTTTCCGGCGTCGAAGACCGTGTCGGCATCCACGGTGTCGCCCTGCGCGGTGGTGACGGTGCCGCCCCCGTGGGTCTCCTTCGCGTCGCTGATCGCGGCGATGGCGGCGGCGCACAGGCCTGCGACGATCACGTGTACCGCGGCGATCGCGTACAGCATGATGCGCGCGGCCTTGGTGATGCCCGGCATCACCTGCGGACCTTGCGGCACACCGGCGTAGCCGCCCTGCGCCTGCGGGTACGCGGCGTACGGCTGGCCGGGCTGTCCGCCCTGGGGCTGCTGCGGATATCCGTAACCGGGCGCCTGCTGGGGCGCGCCGTACGGGTTGTTCTGATCGCCGAAGCTCATGCTGGGGATTTCCTCCGTCGGTGTCGTGCGGGGACGGCGCAGGCATTCGGAGGAGAGTTGTGTCAGCGGCTCGCCCCCGATTTGCACCCGCGGCACGCGGATCATCGTTATAGGGCCTCTGACTTTTGTCCAGCTGATACCCGTATCCGAGGGGCCGCGGGGGCTGCAGGGAATAACCGAAGCGAATTCGTCACCTTCGGCGGGCCGCCCTGATTGGAACCATGGCCGCCCCATCCGCGAGGATGGGGTCATGACCGCCCAGATTCTCGATGGCAAGGCCACCGCAGCAGCGATCAAGTCCGAACTCACCGTGCGCGTGGAGGCGCTGAAGGCCAAGGGCGTGCAGCCCGGTCTCGGCACCGTCCTCGTCGGCGACGACCCCGGCAGCAAGTGGTACGTCGCCGGCAAGCACCGTGACTGCGCCGAGGTCGGCATCGCCTCCATCCAGCGCGAACTCCCCGCCACGGCCACCCAGGAGGAGATCGAGGCGGTCGTCCGCGAGCTCAACGACAACCCCGACTGCACCGGTTACATCGTCCAACTCCCCCTCCCCAAGGGCATCGACACCAACCGCGTCCTGGAGCTGATGGACCCGGCCAAGGACGCCGACGGCCTGCACCCGATGAGCCTCGGCCGCCTGGTGCTGAACGAGACCGGCCCGCTGCCCTGCACCCCCAACGGGATCATCGAGCTGCTGCGCCGCCACGACGTCGAGCTCAACGGCAAGCACGTCGTGGTCGTCGGCCGCGGCATCACCGTCGGCCGCTCGATCGGCCTGCTGCTGACCCGCCGGACCGAGAACTCCACGGTCACCCTCTGCCACACCGGTACCCGTGACCTGTCGGCGCACCTGCGCGAGGCCGACATCATCGTCGCCGCGGCGGGCGTGGGCCACCTGATCAAGCCGGAGGACGTCAAGCCCGGCGCGGCCGTGCTGGACGTCGGCGTCAGCCGCGACGGCGAGGGCAAGATCATGGGCGATGTCGACCCGGCGGTCGCCAAGGTCGCCGGCTGGGTCTCGCCGAACCCCGGCGGCGTCGGCCCGATGACCCGGGCCCTGCTGCTGGTGAACGTGGTGGAGGCCGCCGAGCGCGCCGCCGGAAGCGGCAATGCGGGCTGAGGACAAGCCGGGCGAGGGACCGGGCAAGGAGCCGGGCGCGGGCA
>NZ_JBAMDC010000466.1:0-4645 GCF_036961605.1 Streptomyces sp. KLMMK | reverse complement strand
TGGTGGTGGGAGCGGCGGTGGTGCTCACGCGTGCTCGTGCTCTTCGTCCGAGTGGTGGTCGTGGTTCTCCACGCCGCGCTTCCAGTAACCGTCGATGTCCACCTGCTCCTTGGCCATGCCGAGGTCGCGGCGCAGGTAGCGGCGGATGGGCTTGAGCGTGCCGGCCTCGCCGGCGATCCAGGCGTAGCCGAGCCCCTCGGCGGGCAGTTCGGCGGCGCGGATGGCCTGTTCCATCAGGTCGCTCGTGCCGGCCGGGGCGTCCCCGCGGTGGAGCCAGGTCATGGTGCAGTCGGCGGCGGTGGAGAAGTGCTGCTCGTCCTGCGGGCCGGGCACCTCGGCGAAGGCGAGGACGCGGACGCCCGCGGGCAGCATCTCCAGCCAGCGGCCGAGCGCGGGCAGGGCGGTCTCCTCGGCGGCCAGCAGGTACCAGTCGTGGACCATCGGCAGGATCTCGGAGCCGCGCGGACCGAGGACGCCGAGCCGCATGCCCGGCTCCGCCCGCGCGGCCCAGGCCGAGCCCACGCCGTCGCCGTGCAGGACCATGTCGACGTCCAGTTCCTGCGCGTCGGGGCGGTAGTAACGGACGGTGTAGTCCCGGGTGATGGGCTCCACGGGGGCGTCCATCCAGGTGTCGTTGCTGATGACCGGCTCGACGGGCAGTTCGGCGCCCGCTTCGGCGAAGCAGAGCTTCACGTGGTCGGTCGGCGCCTGCTCGCAGAATCCTTCCAGCGCGGGGCCGGCGAACGTCACCCGCACGGTGGAGGGGGTGAGCCGGTCGACCCTGCGCACCTCCAGCAGGCGGTACTTGAGCGGATGGCGGACGATGCGCATGCGCGGCGGGAGCGTCTCAATGGTCATCGATCATCCCAATCTGGCCGGGGTGTGCCGCGGGACCGGCACCGCGGTGCGGTGGCCCCCGCGCGGGCGCGCGAGGGCCACCGGGCGTCACGTGTACGGCCGGAGGACCCCTCCGAACCGAAGTTAGGCAACCCTAACCTAACTCATCGTGTAGTCGCCATCGTTCCCGCCACCCGGCCCCCGTCGAGCGTGACCACGCGCGGCAGCCGGGCGATGGTGGCCGGCCGGTGCGCGACCACGATGATCGTGCGGTCGCCGCGCATCCCGTCCAGGGCGTGCTCCAGCCGGCCCGCCGTCACCGGGTCGATGTCGGCGGTCGCCTCGTCCAGGACGAGCACCGCCGGGTCGGCCAGGGCCGCCCTCAGCAGTCCGACGATCTGCCTCTCCCCCGCCGACAGGCGCGCGCCGCGCACGCCCACCTGGGCGTCGAGACCGCCCAGATCACGGAGCCACTCCTGAAGTCCCAGCTCGGCGACGGCCCGTTCCATCCCGGCCCGGCCCGGAGCGCTGTGCACCAGCTCCAGGTTCGCCGCCACCGTGCCCGTCACCATGCGGACCTCCTGCGGCACCAGCACCACGCGGCGGCGCAGCTCGGCCTCCGGGATCTCCCGCAGGTCGACGCCGGCGAAGCGCACCGCGCCCCGGTCGGGCGCGTAGAGGCCGCACAGCAGCTTCGACAGCGTCGTCTTGCCCGAGCCGGTCTCGCCGACCAGGCCGGTGCGGTCGCCCACCGGGAAGCCCAGGGAGACGCCCCGCAGCACCTCCGTGCCGTCGCGGTAGGAGTAGCCGAGGTCCTCGCAGGAGAGTTCGCCGCGCAGGGGCAGCTCCGCGGCCGGGCCGCCCTCCCGGGGCTTGTCGTCCGCGGACCGGTCGGTGGCCGCCAGCAGGTCCAGCAGCCGGGCCAGGCCCGTACGCGCCGTCTGCACCTCGCCCACGAGCTGCGAGATGTCGGAGAAGGAGTCGAAGAGGTTACGGCTCGCCAGGACGAAGACCACGACGGTGCCGACGCCCATCGCGCCGCGGGAGACGGACCAGCCGCCGACGAGCAGCAGCACGACCAGCGCGAACCCCTCGATCAGGCCGACCAGGTCGATGCGGTTCTCCACCCGGATCGCGCGCCGGGCCGCGCCCACGGCCGCGGTGTTCTCCCGGTCGAACCGGCGCAGCCAGCCCGGCAGGCCGCGGGCGCTCTGCAGCGCCTCCCGCACGTTCAGGGTCTCGGTGAACGTTGCCGCGACCGTCGCCTCCGCCGCCGCCTTCCCGCCGAACGCGCGCGGCGCGGACCGCTGGAACCAGCGCATCACCAGGAGCGTCAGCGGCACGAAGACGGCGATCTGCACCAGCGCCAGCTGCCACGAGTAGCCGAAGAGCACGACGAGGGTGAAGGCGAGCGTGGCCGTCGCCGACACCAGCCTGCGCAGGTGCATGCGCACGAAGGAGGCCAGGGCGGCCACCTCGCCCGTCGTACGGCGCAGCAGGTCGCCCGTGCGGTGCGACTCCAGGAACCGCAGCGGCGCCGAAGCCAGGTTCTCCACGCACTTCTCGCGCAGGCTGCGCACGACGTTCTCGCCGGCCTTCGCCAGCAGCAGCTCGCCCGCGCGGGCCAGGCCCAGCTGGAGGACCGCGAGGACGACGAGGACCACGGCGGCGGTCAGCAGCCCGCCGCGGTCCCGGTCGAGCAGGGCGTCCGTCGCCCGCCCGATCAGCGGGGCGACGGCCACCAGCGCGGCGGAGTCCGCCAGCCCGACCACGAGGGCGACGACGAGCGCGCGCCGGTGCGGGCGCAGATAGGGGGCGGCGCGACGCAGCACGCGCCGCTCGTCGGGCTGCTCGGCAAGCAGAACCGGCTCAGCCACGGGGGGCCTCCGGGGTGGTGGCGGATACGGGTGCGGGTGCCGCCTGGGGGGCGGCGGGGGCGTCCTTGCCGGTGGCGCCGGGGGCGCCGGCATCGCCGGCGTCACCCCCACACCCCGCGGCCGTCAGTGTCACGACGCGGTCCGCCGCCTCCAGCACCGCCGTGCGGTGCGTGGCGAAGACGATGGTGCGGCCCGCGGCCCATGTGCGCAGGCGGTCGAGGATCAGTCGCTCGGTGGTGGTGTCCAGGGCGGACGTGGAGTCGTCCAGGATCAGCACTTCCGGTTCGCCCAACAGCGCGCGGGCGATGGCCAGCCGCTGGACCTGTCCGCCCGACAGGGCGGTGCCGCTCTCGCCGAGTTCGGTGCCGTAGCCGTCGGCCATCGCGGTGATCTGGTCGTGGATACCGGCGGTTTCGCAGGCGGCGTGCAGGGCCTCGTCCGGCATGTCGCGGCCGAGCCGCAGGTTCTCGGCGACCGTGCCGGACAGCAGCATCGGCCGCTGGGCGACGTACGCGATCCGGCCGCGGATGTCGTCCAGGGCGGCCTCGCGCAGGTCCGTGCCGCCGTAGCGGACGGCCCCCGTGCCGGGGTCGTCGAGCCGGACGGGCAGGCGCAGCAGGGTGCTCTTGCCGGAGCCGGTGGCGCCGTTCACGGCGACGAACTCCCCGGCGCGGACGGTCAGGTCGAGCGGCGCGAGGACGGTGACGCCGTCGCGGACCGCGCTGACGCCGGCCAGCTCCAGGTCGCCGCCGGAGGTGAGCGCGACCGGCTCGGCCGGGTCGGTGACGGTGGCTTCGATGGACAGCGCCTCGTCGATGCGGGAGGCGGCCACGTCGGCCTGCCCGCGGGCGAGGAGCCGGTCGACCAGGACGCGGGTGGCGAGGGTGATGCTGGCCATCCAGGACGTGAAGGCGACCAGGCCGCCGATGGTCAGCCGGCCGTCGAGGACCGCGAGGCCGCCGAAGCCCACGCCGACGGCCACGGCCAGCCGCGGGACGAAGGGCGCGACGGACGCCCAGGAGGCCTCGATCCGGGCCGCCTTGACGGTGCGGTCGGTGACGGCGGCGCTGGCCGCGTCGTGCCGGGCCACGAGCGGCCGGTGGCCACCCGTGCCACGCAGGCCGGTGCCGAGCTGGAGCAGGTCGGCCACGGCCTCGGCGCGGACGCCGTGCGCCTCGGCCAGCGCGCCGCTGGCCGCGCCGAAGCGGCGCGGGAAGTACAGGTTGACCCAGACCAGGAACGGCAGCATGCCCAGCGTCACCAGCAGCAGCGACACGTCGAGCACGCCCATGCCGGTCAGGACGCCGGCGAAGGTGGTGGCCAACACGACCCAGATGGCCAGGCCGTGCACCCACTCACGCACCAGGTCCGTGTCCCGGCCGGCGCGCATGGCCAGATCGCCGTGGCCGCGGGAGGCGAGCGCGGCGCGGTCCAGGCCGGCCAGGTGCCGCAAGAGGCGGGAGCGCAGGTCGGCTCCCACCTTGGCGTCGGCGGAACCGGCCCAGTACTGCCAGCCGTAGAGCCCGGCGAACTGGACGCCCGCGGCACACAGCGTGGCCGCGGCCCACACCATCAGGGCGTGGTTGTCCTTGGCCGTGACGCCGTCGTCCAGCGCCTTCTGGATGCACCACGGGACCGCGAGGAAGGCGATCTGCCGGACTCCGGCGGCGGCCATGGCCGCGCCGACCGTCGCCCAGTGCGGCCGCAGGGAGCCGCGCAGCAGGGCGCGGGCCCGTCGCCGCCGTTCGGGCGAGAGGTCCCGTGGGCTCTGTTCTTCCTCTTCCGGGGAGCCCTCCTCCGGGACGTCCTCCGGAACGTCCTCCTCCGGGGCGTCCCCGGCGGGCGGGACCTCCTCGGCGGTCGGCGGGCCCGGGGGCTCGTCGGCGGTGCCGGGGTGGTGCTCCGGCTTGGCGTGTTGGGTGCTCACGACG
>NZ_JBAMDC010000465.1:0-4655 GCF_036961605.1 Streptomyces sp. KLMMK | reverse complement strand
CTCGGCTCGGGGGTCTCCGGCTCGCCGGCGGCAGCCGTCTCCGCGGAGACCCGGGGGCGGGCCACGACCGGATCGGGGCGGGATTCCGTAGGAGAGGGGTCACGGGACTCCGTGCGCGCCTCGCCGGAGGCGCCCCGCGCCTCGGGCTCCTGCGAGGGCGCGGGCACGGAAGGCGGCGCGCTCTGCTGGGGCAGGCTCGCGTCGTCTCGCTCGGCCGTCGCTGTCCTGGACCGGCCGAACGCGTTCCGCAGCAGACTCCGAATGCCCATGTGGAGTAGTCCTTCACGTGTCTCGGGAGCTATGAAATGTCCGTGTTGCGGGTATACATCCCCCGGGGGGACGGTGACGTAAGGCTAGCCGCCCCCCTATTCCCCGCATGCTCAGACCCTCGCGAGGCACTCCCGGCCGCCCCACGCACGGGGGACGGGTCCTACGCCCACTTGGGGCCACGGGAGTTCACTCCACGTCAGGAACGGGTGCCGAGAGCGTCGTTTTCACGCCACTCGGAGCACGAACCTCCGGGTCAGCGGTGCAGCGGCCGGACGAAGACCTCCAGGGCGTCCCCCACGTCCCCCGCAGCGGGTGGGCGGACCTGCCCCGCCCGCTGCCAGCCCCACGCACGGCGCGCGGCGCCCGCCTCCGGGGTGTGCGCGTCCGAGGGGTCCATGACCAGCACCGCGAGCGCCGCGCCGCTGCCGGACAGCAGCCGGTCGTGCAGCCGCCGGCCGATGCCCTGGCGGCGGTGGCGGGGCGCGACCACGAGCTCGGCGACGGCGAAGACCCGCCCGGCGGCCGTCAGCTCCTCCAGCTCGCCGGGGACGGGGCCGAGGAAGCCCTGCCACCGGACGCTGTCGCGCGCGAGCGGATAGCCGTACGCGCAGCCCACCGGGCCGCCGGCGTCCGCGACCACCAGGTCGAAGCCCGGTCGCGCGGAGTGCTCGGCGAGCCGTTCGCGGAAGCGGTCGCGGCTGTGGAAGGGCTCCACGCGCGGCTCGCCCCCGGGCCCCCCGTGCGGCCCTTCGTGCGGCTCCCTGCGCGGCCCCCCGTGGCCGACGTGCGGTCGTGCGTACGCCGTGACGTGCAGATCCGCGAGCTGGTCGCGGTACTGGTCGGCCTGCCAGCGGCTCAGCCTGCGAAGGAAGACGTCACCCATGCGCCCTTCTTGCCCAGCGGAACCCGTACCCACCCGCCGATGCGCACGGTTTCCGGGACGGGAACGGCAGGGGGCGGACAGGCCACGGGCGGGACAAGAGCAGGGTAAGAAATCGGTCCAGGGCAACCCTGTCCGCCCATTCCGGCCTCTTCATCGGTGAGTATCGCGTTACCGAACACGAGTACCCACCACGGGGGCAGGGGGTTGAGAGACGCATGGGCCTGACCAGCAGGTCGCTCTTGTACACGGTGGTGTTCGTCGCCGTGGTGTGTGTGGGCCTCACCCTCTGGCTCTGGCCGCGGCTCTCCGGGCGCGGCGTGCTGCCCCTGCTCGGACGGCTCGGCGCGATCCTGGTCACGCAGCTGACGATCATGTCCTCGGTGCTGCTCGCGGTGAATGCCGAGAACAGCTTCTACGGCTCGTGGGGCGAGCTGATCGGCAAGTACGACCGTGCGCCGGGGCAGGTCACCCAGGGCATCGAGAGCGGCGGCGGCCCGAACGCCGCGCCGGTCGAGGCGGGCAAGGGCGGGCTCGTGAAGCACACCGGCACGGAGGGGATCGACAAGAGCGACATCCCGCAGGGGCCGAAGGAGAAGGTCGGCGCGGTGGAGTCGGTGCGGCTCGTCGCCCGCCGCGCGGGCGTCGTGGAGCCGGCGTTCGTCTACCTGCCGCCGCAGTACTTCCAGGAGCAGTACAAGCGGCAGCGCTTTCCCGTGATCATCGCCATCAGCGGCTACCCCGGCGGCATCACGAACCTCTCCCACTTCCTGCGGCTGCCGAAGACGGCGAGCGAGCTGATCACCGAGCGCCGCATGCAGCCGACCGTGATCGTGATGGTCCGGCCGACGATCGCGCCGCCGCGCGACACCGAGTGCGTGGACGTCCCCGGCGGCCCGCAGGCGGAGACCTACTTCACCAAGGACCTGCCCGAGGCCCTGAAGAGCGCCTACCGCGTCGGCCACGCGGCCAGCGCGTGGGGCGTCATGGGCTACTCCTCGGGCGGCACATGCGCGCTGGAGCTTGCCATGCGCGAGCCCGGAACGTATCCGGTGGCGGGCGCCCTCTCCGCCGACTACAAGATCAAGAACGATCTGACCACGGGGAACCTCTTCGGTGACGGCGAGGAGGGCGAGAAGAACAAGCGCGAGCACGACCTGATCTGGCGGCTGGAGAACCTCCCGGCCCCGCGCGTCTCGGTGCTCGTCACCAGCAGCAAGGAAGGCGAGAAGAACTTCAAGGAGACGGAGAAGTTCCTCAAGGCCGTCAAGGAGCCGATGACGGCCGCGAAGATCATCCTTCCGTCGGGGAGCCACAACTTCACGACGTGGCGGCGCGAGGTCGGGCCGACGCTGGAGTGGATGGGCAAGCAGATGACGTTCCCGCAGGACGTGAACAACTAGCGGCCGGCGCCCGTGGGTCGCCCGGTCGTCCGGTCGTCCATTTGCCCGGCCTGCGCCGGCCGCTCCGGCCCGCTCAGCTCCTCGCTCAGCCAGGAGAACGCAGCCGGGTACATGGAGATCCAGGTGTGGTAGTTGTGCCCGCCCGCCGGAGCCACCATCGTCCGCAGCCGCACGCCGCTGCCGAGCGCCGCCTGCCGGAACTGCTCGATGAGCGAGGGCGGGCTCGCGCGGTCCTGCCGCGACGTGGCCAGGAACAGCCCCACGCCGGCGTGGTCGGTGTGCGCCACCAGCCACGTCGGGCTGTTGCGCTCCCGCAGCCCGGGGTCGGACAGCGCGCCCTGCGCACCCGTGAGGGGATCCGGGTCCAGGGCGGCGCCCGCCCCGAAGACCTTCGGGTACTGCAGGGGCAGCTTCGCCGCGCAGTAGCCGCCGGTCGAGATGCCCAGCAGGCCCCAGGAGCGGGGGTCCTTCGCCGTACGGAAGTGATGCCGGACCAGGTCCGGGACGTCCCGGGAGAGCCAGGTGGCGACCTTGTGCCCGGGGACGTCGGAACAGTCCGTGTCCATCCCGCCGGGGTCGATGACCGGCACGGCCAGGATGAACGGGCGGCTCGCCCCCGCCCGCAGCAGCTTCGCGTAGTCCCCCGGCATGTGGCCCTGCTCCAGCCACGACTGCGGAGAGCCGGGCACGCCGTGCAGCAGCATCACCACCGGAAAGGAGGACCGGCGGAAGCGCGGGTCGTCGTACTGCGGAGGCGTCCACACCATCACCTGGCCCGACAGCGCCGAGTGCGGCCCCCGGACGTACGTCTGCCGCATCCCCGCGTCGCCCCGCAGGAAGCGGGCGCGCTCGGGCGGCGGGCCCGGCATCGCCACGGGGCCGCCGCCGGTGCGCCCCAGCAGGTCGTCCCAGGAGGCGTACAGGCCGTAGCTGGTGTTGATCCAGGCGGCGACGACGCAGATGGCCGTGGCCTGGCAGAGCCCGATCAGCGCCACGCGCGACGCCCAGCGGACGGGAGCCGGGCCGGGGATGCGCGCCCAGAGCAGCAGGGTGGCCAGCACGGTGCAGACCGTCGCCGCGGCCAGCGCGGCGAAGAAGGCGGTTCCGGTGAGACTCATCGCCGGCGCGCTCCCTCCGCTGGCTCGGCTCGGCTCCCTCGCTCCGTCCATAGATACACGCTGGACGGGAGGCACATGGTGGAGGCGCACGTTGGCTTGTTCGCTCTCCTCCCTTGACGCCGGTGTGCTGCATACGCTCGACGCCGCGGGCGCTCCCGGTACCGGCTGCGGCCGCTGGATGCCCAGCCCCGCACCGCGCGCAGCGGTGCGCGGCCCCATCGACCCGGAGGCGTGCCGTGGCCAAGCAGGACCGTGCGATCAGGACTCGACAGAACATCCTGGAAGCGGCCGCGGTGGTGTTCGACGAACGGGGCTACGACGCCGCCACGATCAACGAGATCCTGGCGCGGGCGGAGGTGACCAAAGGGGCGCTGTACTTCCACTTCCCCTCGAAGGAGGACCTCGCGCACGCCGTCATCGACGCCCAGGCCGAGGCGACGTCCGCGCTCCTGGACCTGCCCGGGGGCTGCCGGATGCAGCGGCTCGTCGACCTCGGCATGGTCTTCTCGCACCAGCTGCTCGTGGACCCCGTGCTGCGCGGGAGCGTACGGCTGACGATGGAGCACGGCTCGCCCGCGCTCCACCGCAGCGGGCCCTTCACCGGGTGGACCGAGCTGCACACCCGGCTCCTGGTCGAGGGCAAGGAGCGGGGGGAGGTCTTACCGGACGTCGTGCCGTGGGAGGTCGCCGAGCTGATCGTCGGGGCGTTCGGGGGGATCAACGCGCTGTCGCAGTCGCTGTCCGACCGCGCGGACCTGGAGCGGCGCGCGATCGTCCTCTACGAACACCTGATGCCCTCCGTCGCCGTACCGGCGGTCCTGGCCCGGCTGGACATGGCCCCGGGGCGCGGAGCGAGGGCGCTTGCCGCGCTGGAGCCGGTAGGGGCGGCTTAGGCGCCTCCGCCGCGCCGCCCGACTGCGGTTCGCCCCTGCGGGGCGGGGGCTCCGGGACCTTTCACCTGCCGCGGTCGCCCTCGCGGGCGGC
>NZ_JBAMDC010000464.1:0-4688 GCF_036961605.1 Streptomyces sp. KLMMK | reverse complement strand
GGCGTTCCGCACGACTGTCCGGGCCGTGGGCGGCGGGCTGCACCGCGCGGCCCTGCCGAGCCTGCGTCACGGCGTCCTGCTGGCCCGGCCCTACGCCACGGTGAACGGCTCGCTGGCCCTGCGCCTGGCGTCGGGCCTGCGCGGCGCGTGGGCGGTGGCGCGGCGCTGACAGGCCGGGGCGGCATCGCGCCCCGAAAGGGGCGCGGGGAACTGCGCGCCCAGCCACGGACAACCCGCAGTCGAGCTTCATGCCCATGTTCCCCCCTGCCATCGGCTAACGGTCGATTTCCTCGAACAACGCCTCCCACCGGTCGAGCACGGCAGGCAACTGCAGTGGTACGACGTGCTCGCGCGCAGCGCCCCCGTAGCGCTCGCGGAGGGCGTCGTCCGCCATGAGCTCTCCGAGCGCGGCGGCGAAGGCCCCCACGTCGCCGGACGGCACGAGCGTGCCCGTCCGCCCGTGGCGGACCAGCTCGCGGACGCCGCCCGACAGGTCGAAGCTCACGCAGGGAACGCCGAGCGCCGAGGCCTCGGCGAGCGCCATCGGGCGGCCTTCGCGCTCGCTGGTGAGGGCGACGACGGAGAGCTCGCGGTAGGCGGCCGCCATGTCCCGCACGCTGCCGCGGAAGTGGACGCGCCCGGCGATGCCCAGGCTTTCGGCCCGGGCGCGCAGCTCCTGCTCCAGCGGGCCGTCGCCGAAGAGGTGCAGCTCCCACTCGGGCTGTGCGGCGGCGGCCGTGGCGAAGGCGTCGAGGAGCCGGTCCAGGCGTTTGACGGCCTCCAGGCGGCCGACCGCGCCGACGCGCCGGGTGTCCAGGGAGGCCCGGCCCGTGGGGGCGAAGGGCAGCGGGTTGGGCAGGACGGTGGCGTTGGGCAGCCGGCGGCGCCGGAACTCGGCGGCGTCCGGCTCGCTGAGGAACACCGCCTTCTCCAGGGCCGGGTAGTGGCGCAGGATCAGCTGGAGGTTCTCGGAGGTGCACGCCTGGTGGAAGGACTCGTGGTACTGCCCGATGCCCTTCAGGTGGGACCACTCGACCGCCTGCAGCCACGCCGCCGCCCAGGGCGATCCGATGACGACCATGCCGTCGCGGACGGCGGCGAAGCGGCGGGCCAGCCGCTCCCGTGCCCGCTCCCGCTCCTGCCGCTCGGCGCGCGCCGCCCGCAGCCGCGCGGGGCTCAGCCGCTCGGCGAAGGAGACGGCGCGCCAGGCGGGCCGGGCCGGGGTGCGGTAGAGGGTGGTGCGGCGGTAGGCGGGGGCGTCCAGGAAGGTGTGGGGCTCCGGGCTGGGGCGGATGCCGATGAGCTCGACGCGGTGGCCGCGCTCGGCGAAGCCCTGGGCGAGCGTGTGCAGGACGCGTTGCGAGCCGCCCATGGAGTCGACGTCGATCCCGAGGAGGAAGAGGTTGCGCCGCTTCACCGGGCCTCGCCCCCTGCGAGGGCCCCTGCGAAGAACAGGTCCACCACGGTCTCGCTCGACTTGCCCATCTCGTAGGGGTTGAACCGCTCCCGGAAGCGTGCGTAGGCCCCGGCCCACTCCTCCTGCACCGCCTTCAGGTCCCGCAGGGCGGCGATGAGCTCGTCGGTCGTGGTGAGCATCGGGCCGGGCGCGATGTCGGGCAGGTCGTAGTAGGTGCCGCGGGCGGTGGCGCGGTAGTGCTCGTAGTCGTCGGTGAAGAAGAGGATGGGACGGCCGAGGTTGGCGTAGTCGAACATCAGGGACGAGTAGTCCGTGAGGAGCGCGTCGGAGGCGAGCAGGAGGTCGTTGAGGTCGGCGAAGTCGCGTCCGTCGCGCACGGCGTGGCCGAGCTCGCGGGGGACGGTGTACCGCTCGTAGTAGTGCGGCCGGACGACGATCGTCCACTCCTCGCCGAGGTAGCGCACGAGCTCGGGCAGGTCGGCCCGGACGGACTCGCCGCTGCCGCGCGCGCCGTCGCGGAAGGTGGGGGCGTAGAGCAGGACGCGGCGGCCGTCGGGGATCTGCAGCCGCTCGCGGGTGGCGGCGGCGCGCTCGCGGCGGACGGGGTCGTCCCAGCGGACGAGGTCGTCGTTGCGGGGCAGGCCGGTGCGCAGGAGCTCGCCCGTGTAGCCGTTGGCGCGGACGAACGTGCGCTCGAACTCCTCGCTGGGGGCGATGAGGGCGTCCCAGCGGGCGATCGTCTCGCGGTGGCGCCGGCGCCGCTCGGGGCCGGCCAGCCGCAGCTCGGGCACGTCGAAACCCATGTGCTTGAACGCCTGTCCGTGCCAGGTCTGCAGGTAGCGGGTGGCGGGGCGCTTGCCGTAGAGGGTGGGGAAGCCGTGGGAGTCCACCCAGTAGCGGGCGCGGGCGAGGGCGCGGACGTACTCCCAGCTGCCGCGGCGGACCAGCGGGAGCCCCTCGGGGTAGGAGGAGCGGTTGCCGGAGTAGGACCAGACGGCGTGCAGGGGCAGGTCGCGGCGCTGCAGCTCCTCGTGGATGGCGCGGGGGCTGTCCGCGTAGCCGCGGCCCTCCAGTGCCTCGAAGACGACGAGGCCCTCGTCCACGGGCAGTTTCTGCAGCTCGTGGTAGGTGAGGGCCTTGATGCGGGGGCCCGTGACGCGGCGGGTGAGCCGCTGGACGCCGCGCCGGACGGGCTGCAGCTGACCGGCCGCGGCCTCGGCCCGGCCGAGGGCGCCGGCGCGCTCCCAGGACAGCTCCAGCCGGCCGGCCCCGTGCCCCTCGCAGGCCACGCGCACGGTGTGGGCGGCGAGCGGGCCGCGCTGGGGGATCCGCGCCTGCAGCGGGGTGAGGTCCGCGGGGGCCAGCAGGGGGTCGGTGCGGGTGAGGCCGAGGCGTTCGAGGACGACGACGGGGTGTCTGCGGCCGCGGAAGCCCTTGGGGCCGACGGGGATGCGGCGCAGGTCGAGGACGGCCTCGGCGGTCCGGTAGGCGAAGCGGCCGCCCTCACCGGGCGCGGCGGGGTCGTACGCGAAGGGCACGGCCAGCGGCTCGCCGGTGGTGGCGATGCGCAGCTCGGTGCCGACCGGGCTCGGTGCGGTGAGCAGCAGCGCGGGGTCGTAGGTGCGCAGCCGGATCCGCAGGAGGGACCCGTCGGGGACGACCTCGGCCACTTCGTGGCGCAGGGGGCCGGCGGTGAAGGGCTGGTCGTCCAGGCGCCAGGCGGTGATGTCGAGGCCGGCGGCCTCCTCGGCGTTCAGCGGCAGGGACAGGCCCCAGTACGTGCGGCCGGCTTCGCGGACGACGTGGCGCGGGGCCAGCCGGGGCCGGTCGAGGGTGCGCGCGCACTCGGCGGCGTCCTCGTACCGCCCGGCGCACAGCAGGAACTGGCAGATCTGCTGTTCGCGCGGCATGGCGGCGAGGGCCTCGGGGGCGATCTCCGCGAGGTAGGGGGTGACGGCGGCGGCGAAGCCGGCGATCCACTCGGGGTCGCGGAAGGGGAGGTCGCCGAGGTAGAGGCGGAAGTCGTGGCGGAGGAACTTCTCGTCCTTCGCGGGCCGCAGGGCGGTGTTGCCGGACTCCTCCAGGAAGGCGTCGATGAGCCGGGCGGCCTTGATGCGGTCGACGGCGTTGCGCAGCTTGTGGCGGCTGGAGGAGATGGAGAGCGTGGCGGGGTCGGCGGCGAGCCGCCAGGTGTAGACGGGCCAGGGGACGACGGCGAAGGTGCGGGCGAGGGTGAGGGCGCGGGCGGTGAAGAGCTGGTCCTCGTAGTGCATGTCCTCCGGGAAGCGGAGGCCGTGGCGGGCGAGGAAGTCCGCGCGGTAGAGCTTGTTGGTGGAGAGGTGGTCGAGGAAGAACTCGGGGGCGGAGCGGATGCCGTGGACCAGGCGCACGTCCCCGAAGAGCTCGGGGTACCACAGGCCGGTGGTGCCGGACTCCTCGAAGAGGCGGGTGACCTCGCCGGTGACGAGGTCCGCGCCGGTCTCCTCGGCGGTGAGCAGCAGGGACTTGCAGGCGTGGTACGGCAGTTCGTCGTCGCTGTCGAGGAACATGAGGTGGGGCGCGCGGGCCGCGTCGATGCCGGCGTTGCGCGGGGCGCCGCAGCCGCCGCTGTTGACGGGCAGCCGGATGAGCCGCACGCGGGGATCTGTGGTGGTGAGGCGCTCGGCGGCCGCGAAGGTGCCGTCCGTCGAGCAGTCGTCGACGATGATCACTTCGAGGTTGCGCAGGGACTGGGCGAGGACCGACCGCACGGCGCGCGGCAGGCGGTCGGCGTCGTTGTGGACGATCACGACGACGCTGACATCGGGGCCGGGGGCGGGATGTGCGGCGGTCACGGTCACCTCGTCTCGGTGCGGTCCGGCGCATCGCGGGCACACTCGGGCGGCCCGCCATCCGCGCGGACGGATTCGCGATTACTCAAAGCGTAGATGCGAGCACTGACAGTCACCTCCCCCGAGGGGTCCGAGCGGGTGCGCCAGGCGTGCAGGGCCAGGGCCGCGGTCACCCCGGTGATCAGTACGACGTCGCGGAAGGCGTGCCTGCGGGCCGTCTCCAGGTGCGGCCACGAGACCCCGGCGGCCTCGGGCAGCAGCGGCAGCCACAGCCACGCCGAGCGCGCCGCGGCGGCGCGCACCACCAGCGACGCGGCGAGCGAGGGCAGCACCACCAGCATGTAGTGCTGGAACGACGGCCGTGACACCAGGAACGCCGCGAGCATCAGCAGCGACGCGCACTCCACCAGCCGCAGGGCCGGGTCGCCACCGGCCCGCCA
>NZ_JBAMDC010000463.1:0-4700 GCF_036961605.1 Streptomyces sp. KLMMK | reverse complement strand
GCTGGGCCTGGACCCGCACTGCCCGCCGGTCCGCTACCTGGCCCGCCGCCGCGAGCTGGGCGCCTACCGCGCGGGGCAGCTGCTGCTGCGCGGCGCGGGCATCGGCACCTTCCTGCTGGAGACGGGGGAGCCGAGCGGCCTCACCTCGGCGGCCGAGCTCGCCGGGGCCGCGGACGGCAGCGCCTACGAGGTCGTCCGGCTCGAACCGCTCGCCGAGCAGGTCGCCGACACCTCCGGAAGCGCGGACTCCTTCACGGCCTACCTGGCCGAGGCGCTCTATGCGGCCGCCCTGAGCGCCACCGCGTTCGCCTGCGGCGTCCCCTTCTGCGACGGCAGCCCGCCGGGTCTCGCGGAGGTGCGCAAGGCCGCGGGCCAGTGGCTGCGGACGCGCCGCCCGGGCGGCCGGCTGGACGATCCGGTGCTCGCCCGCCATCTGCTGTGGAGCGCGCTCGCCGCCGGGCTGCCCGTCCAGCTGCACTGCCCCGACCCGCTGCGGCTGGCCCGCTTCCTGCGGGCCACCGCGGGCCTGGGCGCCGATCTGGTGCTGCTGCCGGACCCGTGGCACCACCGGGAGGCCGCGCAGCTCGCGGGGGCCTTCCCGCACGTGTACGCGGACGTGGGCGCCCGGCCCGAGGAGACGCTGCGCGAGGCGCCCTTCGGCAAGCTGCTGTTCTCCAGCGGCGCGCGCGGCCCGGCCGAGCTCTACGTGGTCGCCGCCCGGTCGTTCTCACAGGCCATGAACCGGCTGATGAACGACTGGGTCGCCGACGGCTGGTGCCGGTGGGCGGACGCGCGCAGGATCGCCTCGCTCGTCGCCTCCGGCACCGCCCGCAGGGTCTACCGGCTGGACGCGGAGGTGGCGGTCTGAAGGGCCTCGTGCTCACCCGAGGGGGCGGGCAGGGTGGCCGCCTCGCCCCGCTCCCGCAGCGACAGGAAGACCCGCAGCACGGCGATCCACACCAGGCAGGAGCCGAACATGTGGGCGCCGACGACCAGCTCCGGCTCGTCGTTGAAGTACTGCACGTAGCCGATGACGCCCTGGAACATCAGCACGGCGAACAGCTCGACCACGCGGCGGCGCGGCACGGCCGGTGCCTTCACGGCCCGCAGCGCGAACCACAGGGCGATGGTCAGGCCGACGACGATGTAGACGAAGTCGACGTGCAGCTGGGAGACCTCACGCCAGTCCAGCGGGATGCGGTGGACGTCCTTCGAGGCGTCGCCCGCGTGCTTGCCGGAGCCCGTCACCACCGTGCCGGCCAGGATCAGCAGGACGGTCGCCCCGACCAGGACCCAGCTGAGCTGCCGCACCGGGCGCGCCACCAGGTCGCGCGGCGCGTCGTCCCCCTCGGCCGAGCGGTGCCACATCACCACGGCCACCGTCAGCAGCGCGGTCGCGGCCAGGAAGTGCAGGGCCACGATGTACGGGTTGAGGCCCGTCAGCACGGTGATGCCGCCGATGATGCCGTTGCTCGCGATGAGCCAGAACTGGGCCCAGCCCAGACGTGTGAGGGAGCGGCGGCGCGGGGCACGCGCGCGTGCCGCCACGATCGCGACGCCGACGAAGACGCACAGCACGTACGTCAGCATGCGGTTGGTGAACTCGATGACGCCGTTGATGCCCATCTCCGGGGTCGGCGTCAGGCTGTCCTCGGTACAGGTGGGCCACGTCGGGCAGCCGAGCCCCGACTGGGTCAGCCGGACCGCGCCGCCCGTGACCACGATGACCACGGCCATCACCACGGCGGCGAGGGCCGCCCGCCGGACGAAGCGCGCGGAGGGCTGCCAGCGGTCGGCGACGATCTGGAGGGGGTTCAGCGTTTTCGGCACGGGCTCATCGTAAAGGGGAGCTTGTGCACGCTTTCACGAGGGGGTACGGGGGAGTCGTCTCTCCGGGAAAGGCAGCACGAGGGGGCGGCGTGGCGTGCATTCATGCTCACCAGGCTCGCTTCCGGCAGAGGGCTCATTCCCAGCGGAAGAGCTTCGCCGCCGCTCCGAGGCCCAGCACCGCCCACACGGCGAGGATGCCGAGGTCGCGCCACGGCATGCCCGCGCCGTCCTGCAGCACGTCCCGCAGGCCGTCCGAGAGCGCCGAGATCGGCAGCAGCTCCAGCACCGCGCGCACCCCGCCGGGGAACTTCTCCATCGGCACGATCACGCCGCCGCCGACCAGCAGCAGGAGGAAGACCAGGTTCGCCGCGGCCAGCGTCACCTCGGCCTTGAGCGTGCCGGCCATCAGCAGCCCGAGCCCGGAGAAGGCCGCCGTGCCCAGGACGAGCAGCAGCAGGACTGCGAAGGGGTTGCCCTGCGGCGACCAGCCCAGAGCGAAGGCGATCACCGTCAGCAGCACGATCTGCAGCACCTCGGTGACCAGCACCGAGCAGGTCTTCGCCGTCATCAGCGCCCAGCGCGGCAGCGGCGTGGCGCCGAGGCGCTTGAGCACGCCGTAGCGGCGCTCGAAGCCGGTGGCGATGGCCTGGCCGGTGAACGCCGTGGACATCACGGCCAGCGCCAGGACGCCCGGGGCCAGGAAGTCGACGGCTGCGCCCTCGCCCGTGTCGACGATGTCCACGGCGCTGAAGAGGACGAGCAGCAGCGTGGGGATGACGACCGTCAGCAGGAGCTGCTCGCCGTTGCGCAGCAGCATGCGCGTCTCCAGCGCGGCCTGCGTGCGGATCATCCGCGAGAGGGGCGCGGCGCCGGGCCGCGGGGCGAACGTCCCGTTGCCGGTCGAGGTCACATCACTCATGCCCGCAGCTCCTTGCCGGTCAGCTCCAGAAAGACGTCCTCCAGCGTGTGCCGCTCGACCGCGATGCGGTCCGGCATGACGCCGTTCTGCGCACACCACGTGGTCACCGTGGCGAGCAGCTGCGGGTCGATGCGGCCGCCGACGCGGTACGTGCCGGGGGTGAGCTCCGCCGCCGTGGAGTCGGCGGGCAGGGCCTTCAGGAGCGAGTTGAGGTCCAGTCCGGGGCGGCCGCTGAAGCGCAGGGTGTTCTCGGCGCCGCCACGGCACAGCTCCTCGGGGCTGCCCTGGGCGATGACCCTGCCGCTGTCGATGATGGCGACGTCGTCGGCCAGGGCCTCGGCCTCGTCCATGTAGTGCGTGGTGAGGACGACGGTGACGCCGTCGGCGCGCAGCTCGCGCACCAGGTCCCAGGTGGCGTGCCGGGCCTGCGGGTCGAGGCCGGCCGTCGGCTCGTCGAGGAAGACCAGCTCGGGGCGGCCGACGACGGCCATGGCGAGCGCGAGGCGCTGCTGCTGGCCGCCGGACAGCCGCCGGTAGGCCGTGCGGCCGCAGCCGCCCAGGCCCAGCCGGTCCACGAGGGAGGGGACGTCGAGGGGGTGGGCGTGCAGGGAGGCGACGTGGCGCAGCATCTCCTCCGCGCGCGCCCCTGCGTACACCCCTCCGCTCTGCAGCATCACGCCGACGCGGGGCCGCAGGGCCGCGGAGTCGGCGACGGGGTCGAGCCCGAGGACGCGGACGGTGCCGGCGTCGGGGCGGCGATAGCCCTCGCACGTCTCGATCGTGGTGGTCTTGCCGGCTCCGTTGGGGCCGAGGACGGCGGTGAGGCCGCCGCGGGCGACGGACAGGTCGAGCCCGTCCACCGCGGCCTTCTGTCCGTACCGCTTCACCAGCCCGCGGACCTCGACCGCGGGCGGGCCGGGGGCCTCGGGGGTGTCCCCCGGGAAGACGCTGCGCATGGCGGGAAGTCTACGAAGCCCGGCGTGTCCCCGGATGCCCCGGGGTGGAACCCGCTTCCGGACGGGCACCCGCGGGCCGGGGGAAACCAAGATCGACGGGTGGCGGTTAGGTAACCCTTAGTGATCGAGGCCACCGCCGGCCGGGCCCGGCCGGGCTTGTCCGTCTCCCGGTAATTACGCAACAATGGTGTTGTGAAATACCCGCGCGAGGTCCCGCAGGGCCCCGCGGCCAGTACGGACGGATCCGTGGCCGCCGGGCCGCAGCAGGCTGCGCCCGCGCCCGCCCGCGCCGACGAGCGCGGTCACGACGAGCAGCGCGGCACCCGCAATCGCGTCGCCCGCTCCATCCTCGATCACGGTCCGTCCACCGCGGCCGACCTGGCCGTGCGCCTGGAGCTCACCCAGGCCGCCGTCCGCCGCCACCTCGACACCCTCGTCGCCGAGGGCGTCGTCGAGCCCCGCGAGAAGCGGGTCTACGGCGCGCGCGGCCGCGGCCGCCCCGCCAAGGCCTTCGCCCTGACCGACTGCGGCCGGGACGCCTTCGACCAGGCCTACGACCAGCTCGCCGGGGACGCCCTGCGCTGGATCGCGCAGGCCGCCGGGGGCGGGGAGATGGGCGAGGCAGCCGTCGCCGCCTTCGCCCGGGCCCGCATGGCCGCCCAGGCCGAGGGCTACCGCAAGGCGCTCGAGGCCGCCGCACCCGAGTCGCGCACCGAGGCCCTTGCCAGGGCATTGACCGCGGACGGGTACGCTGCTACGGCGCGTAGCGCGCCGGTCGGCGAACAGCTTTGCCAGCACCACTGCCCGGTCGCCCATGTCGCCGAGCAGTTCCCGCAGCTGTGCGAGGCGGAGACCGAGGTCTTCTCCCGCCTGCTCGGGACTCATGTGCAGCGTCTTGCCACCATCGCCCATGGCGACGGGGTGTGCACGACGTTCATCCCGAAGAGCAAGACCAAGACCACCACAGCATCCGCCAGCACGGCCGGGAGGAACCC
>NZ_JBAMDC010000462.1:0-4701 GCF_036961605.1 Streptomyces sp. KLMMK | reverse complement strand
TCGGCCTGGACGCCGGGCACCGCCACCGCTTCTGCGGCCCCCGCCTCCAGGACCAGGGCCCCCTCGGCGCCGAGGGTGACCACGACCGAACGGGCGCCCTGGTCGCGCAGGGAGCGGGCCCATGCCTCCGGCGTGCCATCCACGAGCTGCGTCAGGTGCCGGGCCTCGTGCTCGTTGACGACCAGTGGGTCGGCCGCCGCGAGGAGTTCGGGGTCCAGGCGGTCCGGGACGGGGGAGGGGTTGACCACGACCCGCGTGCCGGCCTCGCGCGCGGTCTCGGCGGCTGCCCGTACGGTCGCCGGGGGGATCTCCAGCTGGATCGAGACGACCGCCGACGCGGCGATCACCTCCCGGGCGGCCTCGACCTCCTCGGGGAGGAGACGGGCGTTCGCACCCGGCGAGACCACGATGCTGTTGTCGCCGTCCGGCCCGACGACGATCATCGCGGTGCCCGTCCGGATGCCCTCCTCGACCAGCACGTGCCGCAGCTCCGTGCCGGCTTCGCGCTGCCCCGCCAGCAGCAGCTCGCCGAACGCGTCGTCACCGACCTTGGCCAGCAGGGCGGTCCGGGCGCCGAGGCGGGCCGCGGCGGCGGCCTGGTTGGCGCCCTTGCCGCCCGCCGATTCGACCAGATCCGTGCCCAGGACCGTCTCGCCCGCCCCGGGCCGGCGGTCCACCCGCACCGTCAGGTCCGCGTTGGCCGACCCCACGACCAGTACGTCGTACATCCGCTCGATCCGTTCGCTCTGTGTGTCACCCGTCGAAGCGTTGCTCATGGACGTGTCACCCATCGAATTCCGCCGCGTTCTTCCTGTCGACCAGCACCACCGGCACCTTGACCCGTGCCGGCAGCTTCTCACCCTTCGAGGCCCTCACCGCCCAGTCCACGGCCTGCCGCCCCAGCAGCTTCGGCTGCTGGGCGACGGTCGCGGTCAGCGTGCCCGCGCGCACGGCGGCGATCCCGTCCGGGGTGCCGTCGAACGCGACGACCTTGACGCCCCTGCCCGCCGCGGAGCCCAGGGCCTTGGCGGCGCCGAGGGCCATCTCGTCGTTCGCGGCGAAGACCCCGGCGACGTCCCGGTGCGCCTGGAGCACGTTCGCCATGACGTCCATGCCCTTGGTGCGGTCGAAGTCGGCAGGCTGGCGGGCCACGACCTCGATGCCCGGGTAGGCCCTGATGCCCTCCTCGAACCCCTTGCCGCGCTCGCGCGCCGCCGACGTCCCCGGCTGACCCTCCAGGAAGGCCACCTTCCCCTTGCCGCCGAGGGATTCGGCGAGCGTCCGAGCCGCCAGCCGCCCGCCCGCGACGTTGTCGGAGGCGATCGTCGAGCCGACCCTGCCGCCGTTGACCCCGCGGTCGATGGAGATCACCGGCACCTTCGCCCGGTTGGCCACGCCCACCGCCGGGACGGCCGCGTCGGAGTCCACCGGGTTGATGACGGCCGCCTTGACGTTCTGGCTGGTGAACGTCTCCATCTGGTTGATCTGCTGGGTCGGGTCGTTCTGCGCGTCCGTGATGTTGATCTTCAGTCCGCGGGCCTTCGCCTCCGCCCGGGCGCCCTCCTTGATGCCGACGAAGAACGGGTTGTTCATCGTGGACAGGGCGAGCCCGAGGTCGGTGCCGCCGCCGCGGTCGCAGCCGGACAGGGCCAGGGCCGCCGTGAGCGCCGCAGCGGCCGTCGCCGCGAGCCTCCGCCCCCTCACCGGGCGCTCCGGCGCCGCAGCGTGTCGAGCAGCACGGCCAGGGCGATGACGAGACCGGTGGCGACCTGCTGCCAGAACGCCGAGACGCTCAACAGGTTGAGGCCGTTGCGCAGCACCGCGAGGATCAGCGCGCCGATGAGGGTGCCGGAGGCCTTGCCGGAGCCGCCGGACAGGCTCGCCCCGCCGATTACGACGGCGGCGATGGCGTCCAGTTCGTAGCCGACGGCCGCCTGCGGCTGCGCGGAGGTCAGCCGGGCGGCCAGGACGATGCCGGCCACGGCGGCGAACAGCCCGGAGAGCGCGTAGATGACGAGTTTGCGGCGCTTGACGTCGATGCCCGACAGCCGGGCCGCCTCCTCGTTGCCACCGATCGCGAACATCGCGCGCCCGGTGTACGTACGGGCCAGGACCAGCGCCGCGAGCGAGCCCATGGCGACCGTCACGAGGACCGGCACGGGCAGGCGGCCGCCGAGGGTGTCGCCGAGCCGGCCGAGGGAGGAGGGGAAGGCGATGGGGGAGCCGCCGGAGATCACGAGGGCCAGGCCGCGGCCGACCGAGAGCATCGCCAGGGTGGCGATGAAGGCGGGCAGCCTCCCGTACGCGACGAGGGCGCCGGAGACCAGGCCCGCGCCCGCGCCCACCGCGAGGCCGAGCAGCAGGGCGCCCCAGACCGGCAGGCCCTCCTTCGTGGCGGCCCAGGCGACGACGGTCGCGGAGAGCGCGGCCACCGAGCCGACGGACAGGTCGATGCCGGCCGACACGATCACGAACATCACGCCGAACGCGAGGATCGCCGTCACGGACGCCTGTACGCCCACGTTGAGGAGGTTCTGCCCGTTGAGGAAGTCCCGGGACAGCACCGCCATCACCACGACCAGGGCGACCAGTCCGCCCAGCGGGCCGTTGCGGAGCACCGCTCTCGTGAACCACTGCCCCGTACTGCTCCCGGGCGCCCGCAGCACCTCAGCCGACATCGGAGCCCTCCATCGCGCTCGCTTCGTACGTGTCTGCGGCGTCCACCGGCCGGACGGCCAGTTCCATCACCGCGTCCTGCGTGGCCCGTTCGCCCGACAGCTCGCCGGTGATCCGGCCCTGGGCCATGACCAGCACCCGGTCGCTCATGCCGAGCACCTCGGGCAGGTCGCTGGAGATCATCAGCACCGCGCAGCCCGCCGCCGTCAGCTCGTTGACGAGCCGGTAGATCTCGACCTTCGCGCCGACGTCGACGCCGCGCGTCGGCTCGTCGAGGATCAGCAGCCGGGCGCCCGCCAGCAGCCACTTGCCGATGACGACCTTCTGCTGGTTGCCGCCGGAGAGGGTGCGCGCGCTCTGCTCCAGGCCGCTCATGCGCACCTTCAGCCGCTCGGCGACCTCGGCCGCCCGCCGGCGCTGGCCTCCCCGGTCGACGAATCCGCCCCGCGTGTCCTGCGCCAGCCGGGCCAGGGTGAGGTTGTCGCCCAGCGAGGCGTCCAGCAGCAGGCCCTGGCCCTTGCGGTCCTCGGGGACGAGCCCGACCCCGGCCCGCATCGCCGCCCGCACGTCGCCGCGCGCCGGCGCCCGGCCGTCGACCTCGACGGTCCCGGCGTCGTAGCGGTCGACGCCGAACAGCGCCCGCGCCACCTCCGTACGGCCCGCGCCGACCAGGCCCGCGAGGCCCACGACCTCCCCGGCCCGGACGTCGAAGCCGACGTCGCGGAAGGCGGGTGCGCGGGTCAGCCCGCGCACGCGCAGGAGCGGAGCCCCGGGCTCCGCGGGCCGCTCGCGCGGGTACTGCTCGGCGATGTCGCGGCCGACCATCAGCCGGATCAGCTCGTTCTCGTCCGTCGTGGCGGGCACCTCGGCCACCGAACGGCCGTCGCGCAGCACCGTCACCCGGTCCCCGAGCGCGGCGATCTCGTCCAGGTGGTGGGTGATGAAGACGACGCCCACGCCACTGTCGCGCAGCTCGCGCACGATGGCGAAGAGCGTGCCCACCTCCTCGGAGGTGAGCACCGCCGTCGGCTCGTCCATGATCAGGACGCGGGCGTCCAGGCTCAGGGCCTTGGCGATCTCGACCATCTGGAGCCGGGCGATGCCGAGTCCGGAGACCGGCGCGGCGGGGGAGACGTCCAGCCGGACGCGGCGCAGCAGCTCCGCCGCCCGGGCCCGCATGGTGCGCTTGTCGATCAGCCCCAGCGCGGTGCGCGGCTGGCGGCCCAGGAAGATGTTCTCGGCGACGGTCAGCCCGGGGACGAGGTTGAACTCCTGGTGGATCGTGGCGATGCCGAGCCGTTCCGCGTCCTGCGCGGAGCGGACCGCGACCTCGCGGCCGTCCACCAGGATGCGGCCGCCGTCGGGCCGGTGGACGCCGGAGAGCATCTTGATGAGCGTGCTCTTGCCGGCGCCGTTCTCGCCGAGGAGGACGTGCACCTCTCCCGCGCGGAGACTCAAGTCGACCCCGTCCAGGGCGCGGACGCCCGGGAACGACTTGGTGACGCCCTCGACCCGCAGCAGTTCGCGGCCGCCCGGTACGTCGTCGTCGACGCCGGTCATGCGCTGCCCCTCTCCTGTCCTGATGTCGGCCGGCCCGATGCCGGTCGGCCCGATGTCAGCCGGTCGGCGGTTCACCGCACGAGCGGCGCCGCACCAGGTGTGCGGGGAGCAGCACCGACGGCGCCTCGCGCCCCTCGATCCGCGCCAGCAGCGTGTGCACGGCGGCCCGGCCCAGCTCGCGTGTCGGCTGGGCGACGGCGGTCAGCGGCGGGTCGAGGTGGGCGAACCACGCCACGTCGTCGAAGGCGACCAGCGCCACGTCGGAGGGGACGCGCAGCCCCCGCGCCCGCATCTCGTCCAGGGCGCCGAGCGCCATCAGGTTGTCGGTGGCCAGCACGGCGTCCGGCGGCTCCGGGAGGTCCAGCAGCCGGCGCATCACCTGCCTGCCGCCCTCCGGGCGCAGGTCGGGCGACGCGCCGATGCGCTCGGGCGGCAGGGGGACGCCGTGCGCGGCGAGGGCCGTGC
>NZ_JBAMDC010000461.1:0-4709 GCF_036961605.1 Streptomyces sp. KLMMK | reverse complement strand
CCCTGGCGGGCACGGGCGTGGACGCCCTGCTGCGCAATCTCGGCTGCCGCACCCTCGTCGTCACCGGCGTCTCGGCCAACGTGGCCGTACCCAACACCGTCTTCGACGCCGTCAACCTCGGCTACACGGCCGTCGTCCCCGCCGACGCCATCGCCGGCGTGCCCGCGGACTACACCGCGGCCATGGTCAGCCACACCCTGGCGCTCGTCGCCACCGTCACCACGGCCGAGGCCGTCCTGCGCGGCTGGCGGAGCACGCCCCGGAGCGGCTGACGCCGGGCCGCGGCGCCCGGGCTCACCCCAGGTGCAGCGAGCCGTCGCGGACCGAGACCTGCTCCTCGGGGAGCGGCCCCTGCGCCGGACCGCCCTGCACGCTCCCGTCCGCGATCCGGAACCTGCTCCCGTGGCACGGGCAGTTGATGGTGCCCCCGGAGACGTCCTTGACCACGCAGCCCTGGTGGGTGCAGACCGCCGAGAAGGCCTTGAACTCGCCCTTCACCGGCTGGGTCACCACGACCTTCCGGTCCGGGAAGACCTTGCCGCCGCGCTCGGGGATGTCCGCGGCCTTCGCGAGCTCCCCGCCCGCCTTCCCGCCCTCGTCCTTGCCCCCGTCGCCGTCGCTGCCCCCGCCGCACGCGGCGAGCACGGTGACGAGACCGGCGGCCCCTGCCGCCGCGACGACACTGCGGCGGGTCGACCCGCGCGGGGCCGGGGAGACGGAGGTCCCGCCGGAGTCCGGGGATCCGGCGGAGACGGCGGAGTCCGCCGAGTCGGTGGAAGCGGTCCGTGACGTGTGGTTCATGTTCGCTCCTCTGAACGTGCAGGTTCGGGGAGACGTACGGAGCCGGCGGCCCCCGCGTTCAAAGGGCGGCGGAAGTCCCGCAGTAGCCTGGGGCAATGCTCCCCGAAGTCACAGCCACCCGATACGTCACGCCCTTGCGTGAGGGCGGCTCGCTCCCCGGCATCGTCGAGGCCGACGATCTGGGTACGTACGTCATGAAATTCACCGGCGCGGGTCAGGGCCGCAAGACGCTGGTCGCCGAGGTCGTCTGCGGACAGCTCGGCCGCGCGCTGGGCCTGCGCGTCCCGGACCTGGCACGCATCCAGCTCGACCCGGTCATCGGCCGGGGCGAGCCGGACCAGGAGGTGCAAGGGCTGCTCAAGGCCAGCGGCGGGCTCAACCTCGCCATGGACTTCCTGCCCGGCGCGCTCGGCTTCGACCCGCTCGCCTTCGAGGTCGGGGCGGCCGAGGCCGGCCGCGTGATCTGGTTCGACGCGCTCATCAACAACGTCGACCGCTCCTGGCGCAACCCCAACCTGCTCGTGTGGCACGGTGAGCTGTGGCTCATCGACCACGGCGCCACCATGATCTGGCACCACAACTGGCCGGGGGCCGCCGCGGCCGCCGCCAAGGCCTACGACGCCTCCGACCACGTCCTCGCCACCTTCGGCCCGGACCTCGCCGCGGCCGCGGCCGAGCTCGCGCCGCGTGTCACCGAGGAGCTGCTGACCGAGGTCGCCGCCGACGTGCCCGACGAGTGGCTCGCGGACGAGCCGGGCTTCGACGGCCCCGACGCGGTGCGCCGGGCCTACGTCGAGGTGCTGCTGGAGCGGGCACGGAGCATCGGCGACCGGATCACGGTCGGCGAACGCAGCAAGGACAAGCCTTCGCAGGCGCCGGAGTGGGTGCGTGTCAGGCTCGACGGAAGGGCCGGGAAGTGACCGGGCGCCACAACGGACGCGACGTTTTCGAGTACGCACTGCTGCGGGTCGTCCCCCGCGTCGAGCGCGGTGAGCAGATCAACGCCGGGGTCGTCGTCTACTGCCAGGCCAAGGGCTACGTCGCCGCCCGCGTCCACCTGGACGAGGCGCGGCTGCTGGCCCTCGACCCGGCGGCGGACGTGGCGGGCGTACGCGCCGCGCTCGGTGCCGTCGAGGGCGTCTGCCTCGGCGGGGAGCGCGCCGGACAGGCCGCCGGGGACGACCCCGGGCGGCGCTTCCGCTGGCTGATCGCCCCCCGCAGCACGGTCGTGCAGCCGGGCCCCGTGCACGCCGGCCTGACGGCGGATCCGGAGAGCGAGCCGGAGCGGCTGCTGGACCTGCTGGTGAGGTGAGGTGCGGGGCGGCGCGGGAAGGCGTTGACAGCGGGTGGCGGGGCTTCTAGCGTCTGATCCGCCGAAGCTACTAAGCGGTTGCTCACCTGCCCGGCGGGGTGCCGGGCGGGCGGGCCGCCTTCGAGGTGAGGAGATCCCCGTATGCCCAAGCCCGAGCAGCGCGTGGCCGTCGTCACGGGCGCGGCCCGCGGCATCGGTGCCGCGACCGCCGTACGCCTGGCCCGGGAGGGCCGCGCGGTCGCCGTCCTCGACCTCGACGAGGAGGCCTGTGCGGGCACCGTCGAGCAGATCACCGCGGCCGGCGGGCGGGCCCTCGCCGTCGGCTGCGACGTCTCCGACGCCGACCGGGTGGACGCCGCCGTCACCCGGATCGCCGCCGAGCTGGGCGCGCCGCTCATCCTCGTCAACAACGCGGGCGTGACCCGTGACAACCTGCTGTTCAAGATGAGCGAGAGCGACTGGGACACCGTCATGAGCGTGCACCTGCGGGGCGCGTTCCTGATGTCGCGCGCCTGCCAGAAGCACATGGTCGACGCGCGCTTCGGCCGCATAGTCAACCTCTCCAGCAGCTCGGCCCTCGGCAATCGCGGCCAGGCCAACTACGCCGCCGCCAAGGCCGGCGTGCAGGGCCTGACCAAGTCGCTCGCCAAGGAGCTCGGCAAGTTCGGCATCACCGCCAACTCCGTGGCCCCCGGTTTCATCGCCACCGAGATGACGGCCGCCACCGCGACGCGCCTCGGCATGACCTTCGAGGACTTCAAGGCCGCCGCGGCGACCCAGATCCCGGTGGAGCGTGTGGGCGAGCCCGAGGACATCGCCAACGCGGTCGCCTTCTTCACCGGCGAGGAGGCGGGATTCGTCTCGGGACAGGTGCTGTACGTGGCCGGCGGACCGCTCAACTGACAGGAAGCACGGAGATGACTGCACAGCAGCAGGAGCAGCAGGAGCAGGCCGGCCGGCAGGACACCGGCAAGGTCGCCCTCGTCACCGGCGCGAGCCGCGGCATCGGCTACGGCATCGCGCAGGCGCTCGTCGCCCGCGGCGACCGCGTCGTGATCACCGGCCGCAACGAGGACGCCCTCAAGCAGGCCGTCGAGTCGCTCGGCGCGGGCCGGGCGATCGGCATCGCGGGCAAGGCCCACGACGAGGCCCACCAGGCCGCCGCCGTGCAGCACGCCATGGAGGAGTTCGGCCGCGTCGACTACCTGGTCAACAACGCCGGGACGAACCCCGTGTTCGGCCCCATGGCCGAGCTCGACCTCGGCGTCGCCCGCAAGGTCTTCGAGACCAACGTCATCTCCGCCCTCGGCTTCGCGCAGCAGACGTGGCGGGCGTGGCAGCAGGACAACGGCGGCGCGATCGTCAACATCGCGTCGGTCGCCGGCATCTCCGCCTCGCCCTTCGTCGGGGCGTACGGCATGAGCAAGGCCGCGATGGTCAACCTCACGCTGCAGCTCGCGCACGAATTCGCGCCGGGGGTGCGGGTCAACTCCATCGCACCGGCCGTCGTCAAGACGAAGTTCGCCGCCGCCCTCTACGAGGGGCGCGAGGACGAGGTCGTGGCCTCCTACCCGCTCGGCCGCCTCGGCGTCCCCGAGGACATCGGGGGAGCGGCCGCGTTCCTGCTCTCGGACGCGGCCGGCTGGATCACCGGGCAGACCCTCGTCGTGGACGGCGGGATCTTCCTGAACGCGGGGTTCTGACCTCGGGCGGCACCGGGTGCCGGGGGCGGGCGTCGGCCGTTGTCAGTGGTCGCCGGTAAGTTCTCACCCGAGAACGGAACGAACCCCGGAGGTTGTTGACGTGACCGTCACCGACGTGCTGCCCCAGTCCTGGCACGGTGTCCTCGCCGAGGAGCTGGACAAGCCCTACTTCAAGGAGCTCACCGACTTCGTGGAGGAGGAGCGCACGAAGGCACCGGTGTACCCGCCGCGCGGGGAGGTCTTCGCAGCCCTGGAGGCCACTCCGTACGAGAAGGTCAAGGTCCTCATCCTCGGCCAGGACCCCTACCACGGCGCGGGCCAGGGCCACGGCCTGTGCTTCTCGGTCCGTCCCGGGGTGAAGACCCCGCCCTCCCTGCGCAACATCTACAAGGAGATGCGCGAGGAGCTCGGCTACGACGTCCCGGACAACGGCTACCTCCAGCCGTGGGCCGAGCAGGGCGTCCTGCTGCTCAACGCCGTCCTGACCGTCCGCGGCGGCGAGCCCAATTCCCACAAGGGCAAGGGCTGGGAGAAGTTCACCGACGCGGTCATCCGCGCCGTGGCGTCCCGGCCCGACCCGGCCGTCTTCGTCCTCTGGGGCAACTACGCCCAGAAGAAGCTGCCCCTGATCGACGAGAGCCGGCACGTCGTGGTCAAGGGCGCCCACCCCTCGCCGCTGTCGGCGAAGAAGTTCTTCGGCAGCCGCCCCTTCGGCCAGATCAACGAGGCGGTCGCGGCCCAGGGCCACGAGCCGATCGACTGGCGCATCCCGGACCTGGCGGCCGTGCCGGCCCTCTGAGCCGGTCCCGGCCGGGGGCCTGCGGGCGGGCATCGTGCCCGCCGGCCGGCCTCCGGCCCCGGCCGCCTCGCGGCGGCGCGTCAGTGCCCGTAGA
>NZ_JBAMDC010000460.1:0-4728 GCF_036961605.1 Streptomyces sp. KLMMK | reverse complement strand
CGTAGCCCGGCCTCGGCCCCGTAGCCCGGCCGCCGGGGCACGGGCCGCCCGCCCGCCCGCAGCGGCAGTCAACAGGAGCGGTCAGCAGGGCCGGTCAGCAGCGGCAGTCAACAGGGGCGGCCAGCAGGGACGCGGGCTCAGATCCAGCCCCGCTCCTTCGCCTGGACGGCGGCCTGGAAGCGGCTGCTGGCGTCCAGCTGGCCCAGCACGTTGGCCACGTACCGCTGGAACGTGCGCAGGGAGACGCCCAGTTCGCGCGCCGCGACCTCGTCCTTGTCGACCCGCGAGAGCACATCCAGCACCTGCTTGTCGAGCTCGGACAGCGGGTTCTCGTCGCCGCCGGCCACGGTGGAGATGTCCACGGCCGACTGCCAGGTGTGCTCGAAGAGGTCCACGATGCTGGTCACCAGGCCCGGTTGGCGTACGACGACGGCGCCGCGCCGGTTCTCCCCCGGGTCGAGCGGGACCACGGCCTGGCTCCGGTCGTAGATGACCATCCGCTGAACCGGTTCCTCGACGCAACGGACCTGCGCCCCCGCCGATCCGAGCTCTTCCAGGTAGGCCCTGGTCAGGGTGTCCTGCAGGGCCTCACGGACGACGATCATCCGGAAGGTCAGGCCGCGGCGCAGACAGCGCATGTCGAGGGGGCGGGCCGCCTCGATGTTCTTGACCCGCCAGGGCGAGCTGGGGTGGATCGCCATGACCTCGCGGTACGCGAAGAAGGCCAGCTCATCCAGCCGGTCCCAGATCTCCTGGCCGCCGGTGACGTGCTCGATGTCCGCCGCCGGGGCCCGCACCCCCTGCCGGAACTCCTGCCCCAGCTCGGAGACCGCCGATCTGGCCGCGTCCACCTGCTGCATCCGCGCCCGCAGGCCGGCCAGGGCGTCCTCGATGAGCCGCTCGACGCCGATGGCGGGGTCGACCGCCGTGACCCCGCCGTCGCGGGTGTGCACCAGGCCCAGGCGGGCCAGCCGCTCCAGGGCGGGGCAGACGTCCGATCCGGCCAGCCCCAGCGCCTCGCAGATCTCCTCGACGGTTCCCTTCTCCCCCTTCAACAGGAACCGATAAATCAGCTCTTCTTCCTCAGTGACTCCCAAACACCCCAGGAGCACTTCATCCCCCCACTTCTCGGCAGCTCCTTACGATCAGGACCAATGGCCGATACTGGCACGCCTTTCCGGCCAAATGATCAAGCGGGGGAACGTTTGACCCTTGTTTTACTGCGGGCAGGTTTGGCCTTCACCTGCGGCGGAGCCGGACGGGCACTCTCGGGGGCGTACGGGGGGGGCGCACGGGGGCGTACGGCTCTATTCGGCCACCGCTTCGACGATCGAGGCGAAGGTCTCCGTGGCGATGACCCGGCTCACCCGGAACCCCGCCTCTCCGAGCAGCGCGCGGAACTCCTCCTCCGTACGCTCCCGGCCCCTCAGACAGGCCAGCATGATGAGGTCCAGCCCCTTGGCGAAGTGCGGGTCGTTGCCCGGCGGCAGGATCGCGTCCACCGCCAGCAGCGTGCCGCCGGGGGCGATCGCGGCGCGGATCGCGCGCAGGATGCGCAGGCAGTCCTCGTCGTTCCAGTCGTGCAGGATGTGCTTCAGCAGGTAGACGTCGCCGCCGGGCGTCACGGCCTCGAAGAAGCTCCCGGCGTCCGTACGCCAGCGGCCCGCGGTCTCCTTGACGTCCAAGAGGTGTGCGGCGACGGTCTGTTCCTGGTCGAAGAGAACGCCCGACAGCCCGGGGTTGCGGGTGAGCACGGCGCGCAGGAGGCCGCCCCGGCCGCCGCCGACGTCCACGACCGTGCCGGTGGCCGGAAACGTATACGCCTCGGCGACGACCTCGTCCTCGGGGCCGGACATGGCGGCCATGCCCGTGTCGAACCGGGTCTGCGCCTCCGCGTCCGTGTGCAGGTAGTCGAAGAACGGCATGCCGTACGCCGCGTCGAACGGCGTCTCACCCGTCCGCAGGGCGTCCTCGAAGCCCGTTGCCGAGCGCCGGAAGACCTCCTCGGTGAGCCAGATCATCCCGCTGTGCGCCGAGCCGGGCACGTCCGTACGGAGCAGCTCGGCGGCCGGGGTGAGGCCGAAGGCGCCGTCCCCGTCCTCCTGGAAGACGCCGCGCGTGGCCAGCAGCCGCAGTAACCGGCGCAGCGTCGGCCCGTGCAGGCCCGCGCGGCGGGCGAGCTCGTCGGGCTGCAGCGGGCCGCCGGCGAGGTGGTCGGCGACGCGGTGGACGGTCACGGCGCGCAGCGCGGAGGCGTGGAAGAGGCCGAAGGCGACCTCGCTCAACTGGGCTGCCAGAGCAAGGTGATGCGTGCCGTTGGCGGGGTGGCCGGTGCCGGAGTGGCCGGTGCCGGGAGTGATGTCCATGTCTTCATCCCCCTCGTGTCGGGTCTGCCTTTGCAGGCTACGAGGGGAGGGAGGACGGGAACGTCGCATCCTCAACTATGGCCGAAGTGCGCTGCGTACAGCGCACGTCGGCACGTCGACACGTTGGCACATCGGCACGTCGGGTGCCGGGCAGGTCCTCAGGCGCCGCGCAGGCCCAGCGGACCCGCGATCTCCGCCTCCATGACGCGGCCCGCCTCTTCGGCGAGCTGCTCCTCCGTGGCCGCGGAGTCCGTATCGAGGTCGCCCAGCTCGTCCAGCGGCTGGTCCAGGCGGACGTGGGCCACCAGGGACTGCAGGGCGCGGAGGGAGGCCGAGGCCGTCGGGCCCCAGTTGGACAGGTAGGAGAACTGCCACCACCACAGGGCCTCACTGACCCGGCCGTCGCGGTAGTGGGCCATGCCGTGCCGCAGGTCGGTGATGATGTCGGCCAGGTCGTCGGAGATCCGGCAGGCGACGGGGGCGGAGCGCGGCACGTACGGGTCGAAGACCTCCGAGTAGACGTCCACGGGGTCGAGGAGCCGCGCGAAGCGCTCCCGCAGCTCGTCGACGTCCGGCTCGGGGCCCACGTCGGGCTCGTACCGCTCGTCGGGGAGGAAGTCCTCGTGCGCACCGAGCCTGCCGCCGGTCAGGAGGAGCTGGGAGACCTCCAGCAGCAGGAAGGGAACGGCACTGTCGGGCTCATCGCCGCGCGACACCTCGGCGACGGCGACGATGAAGCTCTCGATGGAGTCCGCGACCGAGACCGCGAAGTCGTCGGGGTCGCGCTTGGCGTCGTGCAGCGTTGCGTCAGACATCGAGAAGTCGTCTCCCTTCGAAGGCACGCCCGAGCGTGACCTCGTCGGCGTATTCAAGGTCTCCCCCTACGGGGAGGCCGCTGGCCAGCCGCGTGACCTTGAGCCCCATGGGCTTCACCATGCGGGCGAGGTACGTGGCGGTGGCCTCACCTTCCAGATTGGGGTCGGTGGCCAGAATCAGCTCGGTGACGGTGCCGTCCGCGAGCCGGGCGAGCAGCTCGCGGATGCGCAGATCGTCGGGACCGATGCCCTCGATGGGGCTGATCGCCCCGCCGAGCACGTGGTAGCGGCCGCGGAACTCTCTCGTCCGCTCGATGGCGACGACGTCCTTGGACTCCTCCACGACGCAGATCACCGAGGAGTCGCGGCGCGGGTCCTGGCAGACCCGGCACCGCTCCTCCTGGGCGACATTGCCGCAGACCGCGCAGAAGCGGACCTTGGCCTTGACCTCGGTCAGGGCGTGGGCGAGCCGGCGGACGTCGGCCGGCTCGGCCTGGAGGATGTGGAAGGCGATCCGCTGCGCGCTCTTGGGACCGACGCCGGGCAGCCTGCCCAGCTCGTCGATGAGGTCCTGAACCACGCCTTCATACACGGATCGAATGCTCCTTCTCGGGCTTCTTCAGCTCGGTCTTCTTCAGCTGTGGCGGGTGCTGCTGTGGCGGGTGCGGCGGGCTGCCGTCGGATGCGGCGGGGCCGCCGGGGCCGCCGTCAGAACGGCAGGCCCTGGATGCCGCTGCCGCCGCCCAGGCCCTGGGCGAGCGGCCCGAGCTTCTGCTGCTGCAGCTGCTGCGCGGCGGCGTTGGCGTCACGGACGGCGGCGACGACGAGGTCGGCGAGGGTCTCGGTGTCCTCGGGGTCGACGGCCTTGGGGTCGATCACCAGGGCCTGGAGCTCGCCGGCACCGGTGACCGTGGCCTTGACCAGGCCGCCGCCCGAGGAGCCCTCGACGGGCGTACGGGCGAGCTCTTCCTGCGCCGCGGCGAGATCCTGCTGCATCTTCTGCGCCTGCTGGAGGAGCTGCTGCATGTTGGGCTGGCCACCACCGGGAATCACGGGTTCGCTCCTGGCTCTCGACGACGTTTGTCTCGGTAGCCCGAGCCTACGTGGTCGCCGCCTCCGGCGCCCCATGCCGGGCGAAGAAGAACGGGGGGCGCCCTGGGGCGCATGCGGCGCACCCGGGAATTCCCGCACCGCGAGCCCGAGCCCCCGCCCGCTCGGCGGGTTTCCGTTCGCCCTTACCCGTTCCCTTCGGCCCTACTCGCCCTGCCGACTCCACCCGCTCTGCTGCTCTACCGCTCGGCCGCTGCCACTCGGCCGCTCGGCCACTCGGCCACTCGGCCACTCGGCCGCTCGGCCGCTCGATCGCTCTACTCGTTCGCGATCTCTTCGATGACCGTCGCGCCCAGCTCGCGAACGATCAGATCGTGGCCGGTCAGGGCCGTCTCGTCGAGGTCGGGATCGTCCTCGGCAGGCATGTCGTCCTCGGGGGCGACGGGCGGGGGCTCGGGCTCGCGGTACGCCTGGGCGGCCGGAGGCTGCGGAGGCGT
>NZ_JBAMDC010000046.1:0-30804 GCF_036961605.1 Streptomyces sp. KLMMK | reverse complement strand
CCCCCCCCCCCCCCCCCCCCCCCCCCCCCTCCCCCCCCCCCCCCCCCGCCCCGAGGACATCTGCATGATCCGCCACACCGGCGGCACCACGGGCCACCCCAAGGCCATCTGCACCGCCTTCGAGCGGCTGCCCGGCTTCCAGGACGACGTCGACGAGATCCTGGAGCCCGAGGGCACGAACGAGGACGGGATGCGGCAGCTGGTCTGCACGACGCTCGCCCACGCCGCCGGCCTGCTGGCCGACGTCACCCTGCGCACCACCGGCGGCACGGTCGTCCTGCTCGACGACTTCGACCCCGTGGAGGTCCTGGCGGCCATCGAGCGCGAGCGCATCACCCACATGTTCCTGCTGCCGCCCCTGCTGTACCAGCTCATGGACCAGCCCGAGGTGGAGCGCACCGACACCTCCAGCCTCCGCAACATCACCTACGGCGGCTGCCAGTCCTCCCCCGCCCGGCTCGCCTCCGCCGTCCGGCGCTTCGGCTCCGTGCTGACGCAGTTCTACGGGCAGAACGAGGCGGGCGGCATCAGCGTCCTCGGCCCCGAGGACCACGACCCCGCGAACCTGGACCGGCTGCGCACCGCGGGCAAGGCCATGAAGGGCGTCGAGATCGCGATACGCGACGAGTCCGGCCGCGACCTGCCCACCGGTGAGCACGGCGAGGTCTGCGTGCGCTCCGAGCACATCATGCAGGGGTACTGGAAGCAGCCCGAGCTCACCGCCGAGGTCCTGCGCGACGGCTGGCTGCACACCGGCGACATCGGGTTCCTGGACGACGAGGGCTACCTGACCATCGTCGACCGGCTCAAGGACATGATCGTGGTGGTCGGCGGCCACGTGTACACCACCGAGCTCGAGGACCTGCTCAACACCCACCCACAGGTCCTGCAGAGCGCCGTCTTCGGCGTCCCGGACGCCAACCGCATGGAGCACGTGTACGCGGCGGTGGTGGCCGCCCCCGGCAGCGAACTCGACGAGAAGGAGCTGCGCGAGATGGTGCACCGCGAGCGCGGCGCCATGTACGAGCCGGCCCGCATCTCCTTCATCGGCACCCTCCCGCTGACGGACGCGGGCAAGCCGGACAAGAAGCTGCTCCGGCGCGAGGCGGAGGCCGAGGCCGCGGCCTCCATATAGCCCATGGGGCCGGCCGCCGTCCCGCGGCCGGCCCCTCGGCCGGACAATTCCGTCGTCGCACGCCGACCCCGGGCCCGCAACGCCGGCCCGGGGTCGGTGCGCGTCAGCGGGGCGTGTCGAGGGCCGCCTGCTCCGCGGCCTGTTCGGCTCGCAGCTGGGCGGCCACCGTGTCCGTGCGGGCCCGCAGGGCGAGGACGCGCTCGCCGGTCTTGGTGCCGTGCAGCGGCGGCTCCGCGGGGAGCACGGGGATGCCCTTGGCCTGCGCCGTGAGCACCAGGCTGTGCATGACCTCGGCCTGCTGGGCCAGCAGGGCCGTGCTGAACATGTTGGCCCGCAGGGTCTTCTTCATCCCCAGCGCGCCGCGGTAGGTGATTTCGCAGGCGACGTTCACCGTCTCCAGCCGCTGCTCGCCCGCCTGCTCGAGCGCGGCGAGCATGACGGAGGCGAGGCCCTCGACCACCTTGGTGACGACCCACTTCCGCCCGGGGAGCATCGGCAGGAGGTCCCGGATCCGGTCGATCTCGGCGTCGAGCGCCTCCGTGGTCATGGCGCTGAAGGCGTCGTGCAGCTGGAGGTGGACGACCTTGTCCCAGGGGATGTCCTCGCCGTCGAAGCCGACCGACTCGGGCCCGAAGCGCAGCGCGCCGATGCCGTCCAGCGGACGCAGCGCCTTGGCGGTGATGGCGGGGACCTTGGGGTGGCGGCAGATCAGGGCGCCGAGGGAGAACTCCCACTCCACGGGCGTGGGCGCCGCGGGGGCGGGCAGCGAGCGCAGGACGGACAGGACCCAGTCGCCCGAGGCGTTGGTGCCTGCGCGCCCGGCGTCGACGCCGCGCTGTACGGCGTGGGCGACGTCCTTGCCGAAGGAGGTGGCCGCCGTCCCCACCTGGTCGCCCAGGTTCTTCACCCGGTTGAGTATGCCCATGCCCTGACCCCGTTTCACCTGCGTTGTTCGTGTGGCGGCGACACTTTACCCAGTGATCGGGGCAGGCGGCGCAGCGCTCACTCCCCCGGCCGGGGGCGGGAGGGGCCGGTCCACGAAACCGGCGATCAGGTCGTCGAGGGGGAACGGGGCGAGGACATCTGGCGGTGCGGCGGCGGAGAGCTCGCGGGTACGCTCCTGCCCGAGACCGACGAGCTGATCGTCAAGTGCTACCCGGTGGCCGTCGGCGCCGGCATCCCGGTCTTCAGCACCGCATTCCGGCCCTGCCGGTTCGACCTCGCCGACAGCCGTTCGTTCGCCGGCGGAGCGGCCGTGCTCACCTACACCAGGGGTCTCGACTAGCCTGAGGGCACAATGAACCGTTTGATGACGCCATGGGGCGAGCTGGGCCTGACTCGTTTCCCCGAGGACCCCCGCGACCAGCTCCGAGCCTGGGACGCCGCCGATGAATACCTCCTCAGCCATCTGGCGGGGAGTGCGGAGACCGCGGACGGCCCCACGGACCTGTCCGGCACGGTGGCCGTGCTGGGCGACCGGTGGGGCGCGCTGACCACCGCCCTCGCCGGGCAGGGCCACCACCCGGTCCAGATCACCGACTCGCTCCTCGCCCAGCAGGCCACCCGCCTGAACCTCGAGCGCAACGGCGTCGCGCCCGGCGCCGTCACCCTGCTGTCGACGCAGGACGCCCCGCCGGACCGCATCGACGTCCTGCTGGTCCGCGTGCCCAAGAGCCTCGCACTCCTGGAGGACCAGCTGCACCGGCTCGCCCCCCGGCTGCACGCGGGGACCGTCGTCGTCGGCACCGGCAAGGTGACCGAGATCCACACCTCGACGCTGAAGCTGTTCGAGCGGATCGCCGGCCCCACCCGGACCTCGCTGGCGGTGAAGAAGGCCCGGCTCATCTTCTGCTCGCCGGACCCCGCCCTCCCCCGGGCCGCGAGCCCCTGGCCCTACAGCTACTCGCTGCCGCTGGGCATCGGCCCGGCCTCGGGGCTGACGGTCACCAACCACGCCGGCATCTTCTGCGCCGAGCGGCTCGACATCGGCACCCGCTTCTTCCTGCGCAACCTGCCGCAGCGGCGCGGCCCCGAACGCATCGTGGACCTCGGCTGCGGCAACGGAATCGTCGGGACGGCCGCGGCCCTGGCCAACCCGCAGGCCGAGGTGGTGTTCGTCGACGAGTCGTACCAGGCGGTGGCGTCCGCTGAGGCCACCTTCCGGGAGAACGCCGGCGTGCGGGCCGCGGCCGAGTTCCGGGTCGGCGACGGACTGTCGGGGATGCCCGCCGACTCCGTGGACCTGGTGCTCAGCAACCCGCCCTTCCACTCCCACCAGTCGACCACCGACGCGACGGCCTGGCGCATGTTCACCGGGTCGCGTGCCGCGCTGCGGCCCGGCGGGGAGCTGTGGGTCATCGGCAACCGTCACCTCGGGTACCACGTGAAGCTGCGCCGCCTCTTCGGCAACTGCGAGATGGTGGCGAGCGACCCGAAGTTCGTCGTTCTGCGGTCGGTCAAAAACTGAACTTTCCACACCAGGAGACCCCACTGGCGGGCAGTGATCCAGATCACTGCCCGCCAGTGGTTTAGGACTTCTGAGGGCCCCTGCGGCCATGGCATGATCATGCCGTTACCGGCGGGTAGCCGTCCGGTTCACCCGTCCATGCCGTGTGATGCGGGCCGGAGTGCGCACTCCCCCGGCCTGCCCCCACCTCACGCTCCCGAGGATCGAATTTGCGCAAGCCCGCACGATTCATAGCTTTACCCGCCATCACCGCTGCCTCCCTGCTCGCCACCGGGTGCTCCGCGGCCTCCGGGCCGTCCGGCAGTGACACCGGTGCCGGCACCGAGCAGGCCGCAGCGGCCCGACCGCCCGCCGCGGAACCCCAGCTCGCCGTCCGGGCCGCGCCCGAGGGCGCGGGCGCCCCGACCGCCGTGGCCCGCCCGTCCGGCTCCGGCAGGACGGCGCAGAAGTCCTCGCTGAAGGTCGCCTCGTTCGACCGGAAGAGCGGACGCGCCGTCATCTCCGGCGCGGCGAAGCCCCCGAAGGGCCTGGCCCCCGGCCGCACCCCCACGCCCTCCGGCTCGGCGAGCGCCGGAAGCAGCGCGGCCCCCGAGAAGAACAACCAGGTGGACGTCGGCGACATCATCGCCAGCGCCCCCGCCCCCGGCGCCCCCGACGGTGTCCTCGCCAAGGTCACCAAGGTGCTCGGCAAGACCGAGAAGGGCACCGAGGTCAACACCGCACCGGCGACGATGGGCGCCCTGCTGGGCGACGCCAAGGCCGGCGGATCGGTCCCCGTGGACCCGTCCACGGTCGGCGTCGAGCCGCTCGTCAAGGGCGTCAAGGTCTCCTGGGCGAAGACCGGCGACCTCCGCTTCGGGCCCAAGGGCGCGAAGCTGCCGCTGGGCAACCTGCGGATCGACGTCGGCACGTCCATCGCCACCGCGAAGGACGCCCCCGCGTCCGCCTCCGCGTCGGCCTCGGGCTACGTCCAGCTGGCTCCGGAGGTGAACTTCGCCTACGACGGCGGCGGTTCCGGCTTCGGCGGGGCGCCCGCCGGCGCCTCGGTGTCCCTGTCGGGCGACTGGTCCTCCCAGTGGGAGCTCAAGGGCCAGGCGGCCGCATCGACGGAGGGCAAGCCGCTGCGGCTGCCGTTCGCCAAGCTGCACGCCTCGCCGGTCATCCAGGTCGGCGCGGTGCCCGTCGTGGTCAACCTCGGCCTCACCTGCTACCTGCAGGTGGACGCCGACGGCCACGTCAACGTCGACGTCAAGGAGGACCTCAAGGGAGGCTTCCGCGTCGGCGGCGAGTACACCAAGGGCAAGGGCTGGTCGCCGGTCAACACCTCCGACATCACGGCCACTTCGCCGCAGGCGTCGGTGGAGGCGGCCGGCAAGGTGAAGGCCACGCTCGGCGCCGAGGCGTCCGTCGGCCTGTACGGCGCGGTCGGCGTCACGGCCGACGTCGCCCCGTACCTGCGGGCCGAGGCCGAGGGGCGGGCCGCCGCGGCCGCCGACGGCTCGGCCTCGGCCACAGGCAAGTGGGCCGCGTACGGCGGGCTGGACCTGGCCGGAGCCCTCCAGCTCCAGCTGAAGATCTTCGGCACGCCGATCTTCCAGAAGCCCATTCCGCTGGGCTCGCTCCACAAGGAATGGAAGCTCGCGGGCGGAGAGGGAACCGTCTCCACGGCGGGCCGCCGCAAGTAGGCCCCGCCCAGGCGGGCAAGAGCACCGGTACGCGCTCCCGAAGCGCGTACCGGTGCTCTTCCCTTTCCTCCCCCGTGCTCCTACTCCTTGGACGCACGCAGCGAGTAGACCATCGGGACGCGCGGACGGCCCTCCGGGAGACGGTAGACCGTGCTCCCGCCTCCCCGGCTGCCGCTGGCGTCCTGCCCCCGGACCATGTCGTCGAGGAACTCGAACAGCGTGAAGTCGTACTCGTGGAGGAACTCCAGCCGCAGCCCCGCGGCGCTCACCGCGCTCACCACGTCGCCCATCGTGTGCAGCCACTCCACCGAGCGGTTGTGCCGCGTCGGGGCGCTCATGTCGGCGTACGAGCCCGGCTCGTCGTAGGTGAGCGGTCCGCGGGCGAAGTAGTCCTCGGCGAAGGCCCTGCCGTCCTCGCCCAGGCACATGGCGACCGGGTGGAACTCCGCCAGGTACAGGAAGCCGCCCGGCGCGATCAGCGAGGCGGCCGTACGGGCCCAGCGCGCCAGGTCGGGCAGCCAGCACAGGGCCCCGAAGCCCGTGTAGACGATGTCGAAGGTCTCGCCCCGCAGCGCGGCGGGCGCGTCGTACACGTCCGCCTCGACGAACCGGGCCCGCTCCTCCCCCACTTCCGCCGCCAGGTCCCGCGCCGCCTCCACCGCCGCGCCGGAGAAGTCGAGACCGGTCACGTCCGCGCCCTTGCGGGCCCAGGACAGCGTGTCGGTGCCGATGTGGCACTGCAGGTGCAGCAGGCGCTTGCCGGTGACGTCCCCGACCTCGTCCGGCTCGAACCCGCGCAGGTCGTTGCGGCCGGCCTTGAACCCCGCGAGGTCGTAGAAGGCGCTGCCCGTGTGGAGGGGAACCCGCTCGTCCCACATCGCGCGGTTGGTCTCGCGCCACCCCTCCGCACGACCGGCCCGCCCGCTGTCCGTCTGTCCACTGGTCGTCGTCACGTGCGTGACGCTAGCGGGAGCGCTCGCGGACAGGCCAACGGTTTTCCCCGGACGGGCCGCCGGCCCCGGGCGCGGGCGCACCCCCAAGTGCGGGCGCCCGGAGGCCGAGCCGTGGCGCGGCCCCGGGCCCGGCTCCGTGCCCACGCCCGCGTGCGGATCAGGCGGGCGTGGACAGGCGCGCCGGGTGGTCGGGCCGGCGGCACCGTTCCCCCGTGAACCGGCGCGGTGCAGCGCCGGTGAGACCACGTTAGGTCCCGGCGGGCGGGTGCGACACGTCATGGATGCACGGTTGTGCGCCGGTTTCTGTCACGGGTGCACGGTGCGGAGGTCCGGCTCTCCCGGTGCGACGCCTCATGCGGCGCACATGACGCAGCCGGGGCGGGAGCCGAGGTCCACTTCTTCCAGGGCGGCGCACGCCAGGACCACTTCGTAGAGGTCGCCGCCGCCAGGGACGAGCCGGCGGCTCAGCAACTGCTCGGCGCCGCGCAGGTGGTCGCGCACGGTGCGGGGGTGTACGCCCAGGCGGGCCGCCGTCTCCTCGACCGCCGTGTTCTCGGCGATCCATGTGCGCAGGGTGCGGCGCAGGTCGCGGTCGGCGGCCGCGAGGCGCCCGAGGAGTTCCTGCGCCCAGTCGCGGACGGGGCCGGCCGCGAGCAGGCGTTCCAGGCCCGCCGGCCGGGAGCCGTCGTCCGCCGCCGTGCCGGGGGAGTCGGGGGGCATCTGCAGCGCCAGGTGGAGGGCGGCGCGGGCGCGTACGTCCGCCAGATCGGCGCCGAGCAGGGCGGCCGTCCTGTCCATCCGGGCGCGGACGGTGTTGCGGCTGATGCCGAGGATCCTGGCCGCGTTGACCGCCGTGAACTCCAGCCCCAGGCCGACCGTGGCGAGCAGGGGGCCGCGCCCGTGGTGCGGCAGCGACTCCAGCGGCTGCAGGACGCGGGCGGCCCAGGCGCCCGAGGCGGCCGGGTCGAGGAGGGCGGTCAGCCGGGTCTGGGGCAGGTGTTCGGCGACCCGGCCGGGCCGGTACCGGGCCACGGCCAGGGCGCGGGCGGCTTCGCCGTACGCGTCGGCCAGCTGCGTGAGGGGGTGGAAGCCCCCGGAGCCCAGGAAGACGCCGGGGTGCTCTTCGACGAAGCGGTGCAGTGCGGCGGCGACGTCGTGGTCGCCGGCGTCGTGCGCGGCACCGCCCTCCGGCCCGCCCTGCCGCATCGTGGGGGTGACGACGATGAGCTGGCTGTCGTACGCGGCGCAGCGCACGGCCAGGGCGCGTTCCCCGGTGGCCTCTTCGCAGGCGCGGACGAGGGTTTCGCGCCGGTGGCCGGGGAGTTCGAGGACATGGACGCGGGCCGTGTCGGCATCGAGCAGGCCGGGGCTGAGGCCGGCGGCGGTGCGCTGGGCCAGGGCGACGTCCCCGCCCATGAGGAGCTGGAATACGGCGAGCCGCAGGCATTCCGTGGCGCGTTCCGCGCTCCGGCGGTGTTCCCCGGCCTCGCGGGCCTTGAGCAACAGGGCCAGGACGGCGGCGGCGTGGCCGAGGAGGGCCGCATCCTGTTCGCCGAACGGCCGGGGCAGGGCGGCGGCGAGGACGGGGTGCGGGGCGCGGCGTCCGAGGGCGACGAGCCGCAGCTGTCCGTGGTGGTCGTCCACGGCTGCCGCGTGGAGCCGGCCGCCGGCGACCTGGCCGAGCAGTTCGCCGGCGCGTGCGGCGAGTTCCCGGTGTGCGGCGGCTTCGGCGCGGGAGGCCGGGCCGGTCAGGGGTTCTCCGTCCCGTCCGGTCAGGGTGACGGTGCCGCCGAGGGCTCCGGCGAGCCAGGTGACCAGGCGGCGTACGGACGCGTCGTCGCCGCTCTCCCCCGCGCGTGCGAGGTCCAGCAGCCGGGTCAGCCGGGCCACGTGGTCGTATGAGTGCCCCCGGAGTTGTTCGCCGCCGTCTTCTGTGACCACAGAGCCACCCCTTTCCCACCCTTTTCACCTTTCCTCCAGGCTACTTGAGGGCGCCCGGAGTGCTCGCGCCATTGCACGGAGGCGCGTTGCGCGCGTGCACGCCGGGGGGCGCGTGCCGTGGCGCGGCAGGCGGGTCGCACTGCGGGTGGAGCGTACGCAGAGGCGGTTCGCGCGTTGTGCTGGGTAGGCAGGAGCCAGGCGTCACGGATGAGCACGTGCGTGACGGGACGAGACGCACGGGAAGGAAGTCACGTTGATCCGTCTGGCGCGGGGGGCTACGGGTTTCCGGGGGCCGCACGAGGCCCCTCTGCCGCGGACCGAGGCGGCGCTGTTCCGGGCCGCCTGCTTCACCGCGGCCATGGAGGCCCGGGGGCGGGCCGGCGAGATGGTCCCCGGCGAGATGCACACGTTCCGCCATGCGACCCTCACCGACGGGTACGGCCGGGCGTTCACCGCGCTGGGCCACGTCCATCTGCCCGTGGTCGCCTTCACCACCGACGCGGTCAGTGAGGGCAAGCCGGTTCCCGGCTTCGCGGATCCGCCGCTGTGGGCGCAGGCCTTCGAGACGGCGGGGCTGCAGGTGATGGGGGTCAAGGAGCTGATGACGCCCTTGGAGGAGGTCGACGTCGCGGACCTGTCCCCGGCCGAGCTGACCGAGATCCGCTACTGGAAGCCCGCGTGCCTGGGGGACGTCCTGTTCAACTGGTGGGACTGACCGGCGGCGGGCCCGGATCCCCGCCCGTCCGGGCGGGGACGCGGCGGTGTACGGTCTGGTGTCCGTCGGCCGGAGGACGGTGAAGGCCGCAGAGCGAGAAAGGCGGAGGTGGCGTCGCGATGACCCCTCGCCGCAGTGCCGGTCCCGGCGCGCCGACCTTCACGGAGCGGGCGCGCCGGCAGCAGATCATCGAGAGCACCATCGACCTGATCTCCACCCGGGGCTATCCGGCGACGTCGCTGTCGGCGATCGCGGAGCGGGCCGGGATCTCCAAGGCCGCGGTCCTCTACCACTTCTCGTCGAAGGACAACCTCACGCGCGCGACGTTCGCACAGGTGCTGGAGCAGTTCGGCGCCTACGTCACCGAGCGCGTGGAGCGCGAGGCGGATCCGCTGGACGCGCTCGTCGCCTACGTGCGGGCGATGGTCGGCTACCAGCAGGCCAACCGGCGGCACGTGCGGGTCATCACCGAAATGCTCCTCGACGACGAGGGCGGCACGCAGCTGAAGACGCCGGGCCGGCACGACACCGGCGGCCGCTGGCAGGCCCTGGCGGAGCTGCTGGCGGCCGGGCAGGCGGCGGGCCGGCTGCGGGCGTTCGACACACGGGCGGTGGCGCTCGCGATCGGCGGGGCGATCGACGGGGTGGTCGCGCACTGGCTCGCCGACCCGGACGTCGACCTCGGCGCGGCGGCCGAGGAGCTGGTGACGTTCACGCTCCACGCGGTCCGGGCCCCGGCCTGAGCCGGGTGCCCGTCGCGGTGCGCGCCTACGCCCTGGCGAAGGCGGGCGCGCGCTCGGGCCGGATCCCGATGCCGCCCAGGTAGGCGGTGACCGTGCGCAGGGGCGCCGCGCGGCGCAGGAGGCGCATCGGCAGGGGCAGGGCGGCGCCGTCGAGGGTGCCGTCGAGGGCGCTGCGGATCAGCTGGTGCTCGCCCAGCTGCGACTGCTGCACCAGGGCGGTCGGCAGCCGCCGGCGCTTCTGCACCCGGGCCAGGTCGTGGACGCGCACCCTTCCCTCGCGCAGCGGGCCGGCGAGGATGCGGGCGGCGGCCACGGCGTCCTGGATCGCGAGGTTGACGCCGACGCCGCCGACGGGCGACATGGTGTGGGCCGCGTCGCCGATGCAGAGCAGGCCGCCCGCGTACCAGCGCGGCAGCCGTCCCATCGTCACGTCGAGCAGCTTCACGTCGTCCCAGGAGCGGATCGCGCCGGTGACGTCGGCGTCCCAGCCGAAGAGGCCGCCGAGCCGGTCGCGGAACCACTGGACGTCATGGGTGCGCAGCTCGGCGTCGCGGCCCTTGGCGATGAGGTAGGAGGTCTGGAAGTACGCGCCCCGGTCCATGGTGACCGCGGCCTGCCCGCCGCCGAACCGGGCGAAGACGCGGCCGTCCTCGACGCCGCCGCGGGGTGCGTCCACGCGGACCTGCCAGACGTCCATGGGGACGTCGAATTCGTCCTGGACGAGGCCGGCTTCCCTGCGGACGACGGAGCGGCGGCCGTCGCAGCCGACGGTCAGGGCGGCCGCGATCTCGCCGGGCGTGCCGTCCTCGGCGGTGTAGCGCACGCCGGTGACGCGGCCGCCCTCCTTGCGCAGGCCGGTGACCTCGGTGCACATGCGCAGGGTGAAGGAGGGTTCGGCGGCGGCCGCGCTCGCCAGGAGGTCGAGGAAGTCCCACTGCGGGACCATGGCGATGTACTTGTGGCGGCCGGGAATGCGGCGGAAGTCGGCTGCGACGACGGTGGTGCCGCCGATCTCCATCCGCATCTCCTCCAGCTTGGGGAAGGGCAGTTCCGCGAACCGCTTCCCCAGGCCGAGCTCGTCCAGCAGCCGCAGGGTGGAGGGGTGGACGGTGTCGCCGCGGAAGTCGCGCAGGAAGTCACGGTGCTTCTCCAGGACGGTCACCCGGATCCCCGCCCTGGCCAGCAGCAGTCCCAGCATCATGCCCGCAGGTCCGCCGCCCACCACGCAGCACGTCGTGCTTTCCATGCTTCCCGCCTTTCGCCGCGCATGATTCCGCGCATGACTCTGACCGATCGGTCAGCAATCTAACCGATCGGTCAGTCGATACTTGCGGGAGGGCCCGAAAAGCCGTCAGGAGCGGGGTCCGGCCCCCGTCTTCACGCCGTCAGCACGTCCCCCTCCGCCGCATCGGCGCCTGCCGCGGCGGCCACCGCCAGCTGCTCCATGGACAGGTTCAGCACGGAGGCCAGCGCCACGATCGTGAAGAAGGCGGGTGTCGGCGCGCGGCCGGTCTCGATCTTGCGGAGCGTCTCCGCGGACAGCCCCGAGGCCGCGGCGACCTCCACCATGCTCCGCTCGCCGCGCGCCTCGCGGAGCAGGGCGCCGAGCATCTCGCCGCGGTGCCGCTCCCAGGGGGTCAAAGGGGTCCTCACCATGCACCCGATACTAGACCGTGATACTAATACCGGTATAAGAATGACGGTATAAAAATTGGCAGTACGTCGAGGGGGTTCGGAACCATGGTGGAGATCAAGACCGACGGTGAACTGGAGGCCATGCGCGCGGCGGGCCGGGTCGTCGCCCATGCGCTGGCCGCGGCCCGTGACGCCGCGAGGACCGGGGTACGGCTGCGGGAGCTGGACGAGGCGGCGCGCGCCGTGCTGAGCGAGGCCGGGGCGAGCTCCCCCTTCCTCGGCTACCGGCCCTCCTTCGCCCCCACCCCCTTCCCGGCGGTGATCTGCGCCTCGGTCAACGACGCGGTCGTGCACGGCATCCCGGACGACTACGCACTGCGCGACGGCGATCTGGTCAGCATCGACTGCGGCGCCCGGCTCGACGGGTGGACGGGCGACTCCGCGGTGAGCTTCATCGTCGGCACGCCCCGGCCGGCCGACACCGCCCTCGTCGACGCCACGCAGCGGGCCCTGGACGCCGCCATCGCCGCGGCCGTCGTCGGCAACCGCATCGGGGACATCGCCCACGCCGTCTCGACGGTCGCCCGCGCCGGGCGCTACGGCATGCCCGAGGAGTTCGGAGGTCACGGCATCGGCCGGCAGATGCACGAGGATCCGCACGTCCCCAACTGGGGGCGCCCCCGCCGGGGCCTGCCGCTGCGGCACGGCCTGGTCCTCGCGATAGAGCCGATGCTCATGGCGGGCGGGCGCAACGACTACCGCACGGACCCCGACGGGTGGACGCTGCGCACCGTCGACGGCAGCCGCGCCGCGCACATCGAGCACACGGTCGCCATCACGCACGACGGCCCGCGGGTGCTTACGCTGCCGTGAGGCTGCCGTGAGCCGGTCGCAGGACCGCCGTCGCCGGCTCAGGCGGAGAACTGCCGCATCAGCCGCACCCCTTGGGCCGGCGTCATGTGCGGCAGGTACGCCTTGCCGATGGCGCGGGTGATGGCGGGGAGGGCGGCCGGGTCCGGATAGGCCATGTACATGGGGTGGTACTGCGGCTGGAACTTGGACTTGAAGCTCAGGAGCGACCGGAAGCCGTAGACCGGTTCGAGGACCTTGCCCCCGTAGTCGAGGATCCGCTGGAGCGCCGCCGGCGGCTCCTCCGTGGCCTTGCGGGCGAGCGGGGCGCCCGAGAGGCTGAGGAAGCGGGCGCCCTCCTCCTGGAAGCCGAGTGCGGCCGAGGCGATCAGGAATTCCATCGAGCCGCGGAAGCCGGCGGCCCGGCGCCGCATGAAGTCCAGCGTCCAGCCGGCCGGCCGACCCGCTTCGTAGACCGGCATCCAGCTGGTGATGCCGTGCACCGTGCGGTCGCCGTCCACGGCGATCAGGCAGCGCACGGCCGGGTCGTCGAGCTCGTCCAGGCCGCCGAGGGTGAAGCCCATCTCCGGCAGTCCCTTGTCGGCGACCCACTCCTCGGAGATCGAGCGCACCTGGTCGGTGATGGCGACCGGGGCGTCGGGGTAGGACCACCACTCGGCGGTGATGCCCTCCTTCTTGGCCTTGTTGAGGGCGGTGCGCACGTCCTGCCACTTCTTGCCGGTGAAGGCGAGGTCGGGCAGGGGCACGACGGTGTCCTCGGCGACCTGCACCGAGCGCCAGCCCAGGGCCTCGGCCGCGGCGCGCGACTCCTCGCCGACGCTGTAGAAGCACGGCGTCCAGCCGCGCTCGTCGCAGTGGCGCGCGAAGCCCGCGACGGCCTCGGCCCGCGCGTCGGGCGCGCCGAAGGGTTCGCCGGTGGTCAGGGCCACCGTGGCGACCACCCGGTAGGCCACGGCCGCCCGGCCCTTCGCGTCGAACCAGTAGTAGTTGCCGTCCCACGTGGTGAGGTAGCTGAGCGTCGAGCCGCCGTGCGCGACGAGGAGTCCGCGGGCGCGCACGGCGGCGTCGGCGTCGGTGTGCAGGCGCGGGCGGCGGAAGGTGACCAGCAGCGCGATCAGGGTGACGAGCCAGAAGACGAGGCCGCAGTAGTGGAAGAGGGCCTGCGCGGTCCCGCCGACCGGGACCGGCCAGTCGGTGAAGGTGGCGAGCAGTGTCGGCGGCAGGAACTCCGAGGCCAGCCCGGAGAAGAGCACCGACGGCGTGGCGTCCGGGTCGTACTGGTCGCGCACTACGTAGCCGATCCCGACGTACGCGGCGCAGGCCAGGACGAGCGCGCCGCCGACGACGGCGGCGAGGCCGCGCGTGGCGGAGCGCGGCAGCCGCAGGTCGAAGCGGGCGCGGGTGGCGATCAGGAGGACGACGATCAGGACGGGCAGCAGCATCTGCTCCGCGAAGGCCTGGGCGTACGTGGAGCGTTCGGCGGGCTCGGCCCATCCGGCGGGGTGGCTGAGGAAGTCGTCCAGCCACCAGGAGAAGAGGGCGATCCAGGCGAGGTGGACGAGGACGGCCAGTGCCCAGGCGAGCCGCAGCCCGCGGCGCAGCCCCTCGGCGAGGACGAGCATGAGGGCGGGGACGAGTACGGCCATGACGGTGGCCGGGGAGTCGTGGAAGTTCCGCAGGGCGTGGACGAAGTGGCAGTCCTCCTTCGAGGCGGCGCAGGCCTCGGCGACCTCCTGGCCGGTGGGCTGCACCGAGACGTAGAGCTGGAAGGAGTTGAGGGGGCCGTAGGCGTCCCGGTAGAGGATCGCGACCATGGGGCCGATGGCGGCGGCGGCCACGACGAGCGCGACGAGGACGCGGGCCTCGGTGTGGGAGGAGTGCCGCAGGCGCCAGGGACCGGTCCGGTGGTACAGCACGGCGCCGATGACGAGGCCGACGACGGCGCCGCCGAGGCGCAGGACGCCCTGGAGGTGGCCGACGTAGAGGGCCATGACGAGGGCGAAGGCGACGATGCCGAGGCGGGTGCGGCGCCGCCACAGGGCGGTGAGCCGGTAGCTGAGGACGCCGCCGACGGCGAGGGCGCCGACGGTGGGGGTCACGGCGAGGTAGCCGGCGAGCTCTTCCAGCCACCACTCCCCCGCGAGGTTGCCGAGCTGGACGATGCCGGCGCCGAGGAGCGTGCCGAGGATCTGGCCGCCGATGAGGACGGCTGCGGTGCGGGCCACGCCCAGGCGCCGCTCGGAGGGGGTGACGAGCAGCAGGATGATGATGGTGGCGCCGATGTAGCCGCCGAGTCCGGGGCACCACAGCAGGGAGCTGACGGGGGTCCACCAGCGGCCTTCGGCGAGTGCGGGGACGCCGACACCGACGTGTTCCATGCGGTGCGGGCCCGGCCCGCTGCCGAGGCTGCCGGTGACCGCCCCGACGATCCACAGCACCGCGAGGAAGGCGAGGGTGAAGGGGGCGTGCCGGACGGGGGCGAGCAGGCGGTCGAGGGTGACGCGCCAGGGGTGGGTGCTGTCGCCGGTGGTGGGCGCGGGCGGCGGGGCGGTGGTCTCGCTCATCGGATCAGCCCCGTCTCGCGAGAGATCCAGGGCAGTTGTCTCTCCAGTCCGGGCCGCCAGACCTGCCAGCTGTGGCCGCCGGGGAGCAGGACCCATTCGGCGCGCATCCCGGCCTTGACGGCCGCGTCGTACACCGTGCGCTGCTGGGGCCGGTAGGTGCTGTCGCTGCTGCCCGCGATGAAGGCGGCCTTCGTATCGGGGAAGCGCTGCCGTGCCATGACGTCGAGGGGGTTGACCGCGGTGAAGGCCGCCTCGTCGCCGCCGAAGGCCTTGTCGACGGTCTTCCGGCGGCTGCCGAGCGTGGGCGCCTCCTGGCCGGAGATGTCGTTGACGACCCCGTAGATCTGAGGGGCGTTGACGCCGAGCTGGATCGAGCAGGTGCCGCCGAAGGAGATGCCGGAGATCACCCAGGAGGTGCGGGCGGTGGCGACCTGGAGGTGGGTGCGGATCCAGTCGGGGACGTCGGTGGCGAGGTAAGTCTGGACGTTGCCGAGGCGGGAGTCGAGGCAGAGGGTGTTGGCGAACTGGGAGCCGAGCGGGTCCACGACGACGACCACGGGCGCGAGTCCGCGGTGTGCGCCGGCGAAGGCGTTCATCATGTCGACGAGCCGCCCGGAGTTGATCCAGTCGTCGGGGGACCCGGGCTGGCCGGCCATGAGGACGACGACGGGCAGCAGGGGGCGCGGGGTGGCCCGGTAGGCGGGCGGCAGGTAGACGTAGGCGCTGCGGGCGTCGAAGCCGGACCGGGTGCCGGGGATGGACGACTTGGAGAGGGTGCCGTTCCCGGCCATGCCCGGGGGCGGGTGCCAGACGTCGGCGACGGCCTTGCCCGCGGGGACGCGCAGGGCGGGCTCGGTGCGTCCGGTGGCGTCGGTGATGCTCGTGGTCTTCGTGAGCCAGGAGTTGAGGGCGGAGCGCGCGGTGGGGTACTGGTCGAAGTGCTGATTGATCTCGGAGGCTCCCAGGAGCACGGCAAGGAGGGCGGCGAGGGCGGCGCCGGCCCAGTAGCGGGGGCGCAGCTGCGGGATGCGGAAGGCGGCGAGGCAGATGCCGAGGACGGCGATCCCGGCCCAGATGACGACGTTGAGGGGCAGGGGGTCGGGGAAGGGCTGCCACCAGTCGTCGACGGCGGTCCGCAGGAGCCAGGTGAGGACGGCGGCCAGCAGGACGGCGAGCGGGGCCCACCGGGTCCACCAGGTGCGGCGGCGGGAGAGGAGGAGCACCGCCAGGGCGCACAGGCCCACGGCCAGCAGGGCGACCGGAATCCATCCGCTCACCAGGGACCAGTCCAGCGGTCCTGCCGCGATCCGCATCCGACGCACCTCCCTGAAAATGCTACATATCCCCATAAAGGCAGCAACTCGGGAACGCACGTCACGACCCTTGCCAGTGAAGGGGTGCGGTGGGAGATTCTCGGTGCCCCCCGTCCGGCCGTTCAGCCATTCAGCTGTTCAGCCGAAAGCGTTCTCCCCATAGGAGATGCCTCGTGCCCACGACGTCGACAGGGAGCGGCAGAGCCGGCGCACTCGTTCTGCCCCAGGCCCCCGACGGATTCCGTAAGGCCCTCAAGGCGCTGCGCGCCCGGCCGCCCCTGCGCAGTGCCCGGCTCCCCGCGGAGCCGCCCTGGCGGAGCCGGTTCGTGTCGCAGGACCCCGCCGGGCCGGTGACCTCCCTGCGGGAGTTCGGCTACCGCGAGGAAGAGCTGTGGCGCCGGGAGGGACGGGTCGACGACGCGGCCCTGGCCGGGCCGTGGCGCATCCTGACGGAGGAGGGGCTGGACCACCTCGCCACGGTGTGCGGGCAGCTCGAAGTGGCGGCGCAGGACGCCGGGTTCACCGCGACGCGGCGGCTGCGCGCCGCCGACCTGCTCTCGCCGTTCATCGCCAACATGATCCGCGACCGCGACTTCCTCCTCACCTGTTCCCGGCTGGTCGGCGTCCCGCTGATCCCCCATCCGCTGCGGCTGCCCACGGCTCAGGTCAATTACGGCGAGGGCCGGGGCCGGCAGGGCGGCGTCCGCTGGCACCGCGACGGCATGGATTACGTCTTCACCATTCAGCTGAGCGGCTACGACGACTACGACGGCGGCCGTTTCACGTACTTCCAGGGGCGCACGGACGAATTCCCCGGCCCGGGGCGGGAGGATTCCCGGTTCCGCGAGGCGGACTGCGGGGAGCGCGGCGCCACGCTGTTCCTGCACGGCAGCCGTATCTTCCACGCGGTCACCCCCGTGACGAAGGGCCACCGGGTGACCTTGGTGATCTCCCTCTTCTGCCCGTATTTCGCGCGGCAGGATTCGAATACGTTCTGGCACCTGGCGGCCGACGACGGCATTCCCGCCACCGTTCCCGGCTGGCTGCGCCTGAAGTGGCCCGCACGGAATCCCGCCGTGGATTACAGCCTGCGCGCCGGCAGCCCGGTCGTCACGTGGGACGACCTCCGCTAGGCCCGGGGCGCGCCGGGCGGCACGCGCGGCGTCCGCCCGGCGCACACGGGGAATCCGGCGCGCTCCCCCGCGTACGCGCACGGCTGTGATGCCGCGGGCAGGGAAGAGCGCCGGGCGGCGCTGGAAAAGAGCGCGCCACAGATCATTCACCTTCCCGGCGCCGGTTCCCCTCTGCTCCGTAACGGCCCGTAAGGCGCTGGCATTTGATCCATGCCATGCACATGCATACCCGGTGCAGTGAGCAGAAGGACCGTTTTTCGCATGATGCCTGGTGAGGCCGGAACCCCACCCTCACCCTGTCACCGCCTTCGCCCTTCTCGAACAGGAATCCATGGCATTCATATGGTCATCGCACCCCCCTCGATCAAGTAATACGCTCCGAAAAATGTGGCCGGAACAAATATCCCCCGGCCCAACCCGGCCATGATTCGCTGACCGCGTATGTACGCATACCGCCCGACCACGGCGAGGAGAGACTGATGGCCGAAGTCAAGAAAATGATCACGCCGACGCCCACGGCGTCGTCGCGCCCCTGCGGGTTCGTCTCGCCCGACAAGGGCAACGCACCGACGATCACACCGGTGCCGAAGGCGGAGTCCGTCACGGAGGTCTCCGAGACGAAGGCACCGGCCACACCCGCCTAGTCGTCCCGGCGCACCGGTTCCGACGGGCCCGCCGCCTCACGCCCGCGGCGGGCCCGTTCCACGAGCGCGCTCCCCGGCCCGCCCCGGCCCGTTTGATCTCGCACCGTTTCCAGGAGGAAGTCCACCGATGTCGGCTCCGGTTTACCAGTCCTCCCGCTACGTCCGTACGATGCGCACCGCCAAGGACCGTGACTTCGCCCGGTTCGGCGGCCGGCTCGACGCCTATGACGGCACCGAGCGCACGGTGGCCTTCCACTCCCTCTTCGGCAACGCCCGCCTGGTGGACCGCGACACGGTCGAACTGCTCCGCGAAGCCGCCGGCGGCATCCCCCTGGACCTGCTGCGGGAGCGGGCGGGCAGCGAGGCCGTCGACAGCCTGATCGAGGCGCAGTACCTCGTGGAGGCCGGGCACGACGAGGCCGCGCAGATCGACGAACTCCTCGCCGCCCGGGGCGAGGCGCTCAGCAGCGGCGTCTTCCACTCCTCGATCCAGCTGGTGCTGACCAACGCGTGCAACTTCTCCTGTCAGGGCTGTTTCGCCTACAACTTCGACGGCGGCGTGGAGGAGCGCAACACGTCCGGGGAGTCCGTCAAGCCGGGCCCGGTCCTCGTCCAGCTGCGCACCGCGCGCGGCGACAGCGGCCCGACGCTCGCCCGCGGCGACTGGAACGAGGGCACCGACGGCGCCCGCAACCCCTCGATGCACATGTCCCCGCAGGTGGCGGAGAAGACGCTGCGCGAAGCGGTGGCGCTGCGCAAGGCCAATGGCGGCGGCGAACTCACCGTGTCCTTCTTCGGCGGCGAGCCGACGCTCGCCCGCAACACGATCCTGCACATCCTGCGCACCTTCGGGCACTTCCACGACGGCGTCTCGCTGTCGTACGACATGACGAGCAACGGCTCGCGCATCGACGCCGAGCTGCTGCAGGCCCTGGCCGACCACCGGGTCTCCACCACCGTCTCCATCGACTACCTCGTCCCCGAGACCGGCGAGTTCCGCGGCGGGCAGCAGCAGCGCACACCGTGGCCGGTGGTGCGCAAGGCCATCCTCGACATGAAGGCCGCGGGCGTGCCCGTCAGCATCACCACCGTCCTGTCGCAGTACACGTGGGACAAGTGGGGCACCCCGCTGATCGACTTCGTCGCCGAGGCCGGCCTGGACTCCCTGGACGTGATCGTCTCCTTCCAGGCCCGCGAGTTCTTCGAGCAGCACAGCCCGCACGACGTGGCGCAGAAGCTGCTGTCCGCCGTCGACTACGGGCGCGAGCGCGGGGTCCAGCTCAGCGGGTACTGGTACCAGACGTTCCAGATGATCGCCGACGAGGCGAAGTGGGCCGCGCAGGCGGACTACAAGACGTGCCCGGCCGTGGGCCGGCAGCTGTCCATCGAGCCCAACGGCAGCGTGTTCGCCTGCAAGGCGACCGCGCGCAAGCTCGGCACCATCGACGACTGGCGGGGCGTGTTCAACTCCTCGGCCTACCGGGACTACGGCATGCGCGCCTACACCAACGGGCCCGGCTGCCAGGGCTGCGAGCTGCAGGGCACGTGCTCGGGCGGCTCGGCGGGCGCCCTGGAGGAGGAGAACGGATCCATCCAGGTGATGTCTCCGGGCTACTGCGCGTACATGCGCGAAGTCGTCCAAGGGCTGCTGGAGCGCCACCACGCCCAGTTCTGCGCGGGCGTCTGAGGAGCCCGGCAGATGCCGACGATCGGACTCAACTTCGGGCACGACGGGGGCGCGGCACTGGTCCGGCCCGGCGGGCTCCACCTCATCGAGGGCGAGCGGCAGGTGGGGCTGCGGCACGTGTGCGGCGGCAACGCCCGGTTCGCCGGCGAGATCGGCGACTGGGTGAACCGGCTGCACGCGCTCGCCCGCGGCCCGGTCACCGCGGTCGCCGTCGCCGACTGGTACACCCCCGCGTGCCGGATCCTGCCCGAAGGGCTCGTCGAGCTCGTCTCCGAGGACATCACCTGGAGCCGCCCGGGCGACGCCCTGGCCACGTCCGTGCTGCGCCCGGTCAAGTCCGTGGACTGGCCGCTCGCCGACGGCCCCGCGGGCCCCCTGCCCGTCGTGGCCGTCCGCCACCACTACGCGCACGCCGCCCTGGCCCACTACACCTCCGGCGCGGCCAGGACCCTCACGCTCGTCCTGGACGGCACCGGCAACTACGCCGAGTGCGGCATGGTGTGCCTGGGCGACGGCCCGTCGCTCACCCCCGTCCTGTCCTTCAGCAACCGCACCGGCCCCCGCTTCGGGCTGGTCTACGAGGCGCTGGCCCGCAGGGTGCACGGCGGGCAGTTCGACACGGGCAAGCTGCTGGGCCTGGCCGCCACCGGCGCCACCGACCCGGACCTATTGCCCGTGCTGCGCACGATGCTCGCCGGGGAGCGCGCCCGGCGCACCACGCCCGACCTCCTCGCACCCCTGGGCGGCCGGGCGCCCGCCGGCAGCGCCCTGCGGTACGAGGACACCTGGTACCCCTACGACGAGGACGCGGGCGGCTACCTCGACGGGCTGCTGGCCGACGCCACCGACGACGACGTCGTGCACTCCTACGGCGGGGTGTTCCCCGACGAGATCCGCACCCCGCGCGGGCACCGCTACCTCGTGGGCCACAGCCCAAGCGACCCGGTCTGCCGCACCCTGGCGGCGACGCTCCAGACCGCCGTCGAGGAGGACCTCGCCCACCTCGTCGCCGGGCTGCACGAGCGCTGGCCCGGCTATCCGGCGCTCTGCTACGCCGGGGGCTGCGCCCTGAACATCACGGCGAACACGCGCATCGCGGAGAGCGGCCTGTTCACCCGGGTCTCCATCCCCACCTGCTGCGACGACTCCGGGATCGCGCTGGGCGCGGCGCTGGCCGTGGCCGCGCCGGAGGACCGGCCGGCGCCGGCGGCCGGCGGGATCCGCCCCGGGCCGGAGCTGGCCTACTGCGGCCCCCGGCTCACGGCGCGCGATCCGCTGCGCACCGGGCGGACCCGCCTGACCCTCGCGAGTGACACCGCCCTCGTCGACCACGTGGCCGCCCTGCTCGCCGGGCGCAAGTGCGTGGCCTGGCTCGGCGGCGGCATGGAGACCGGGCCGCGTGCCCTGGGGCACCGGTCGCTGCTCGTCTCACCGCACTGGACCGGCGCCCGGCGCCACGTCTCGCAGACCATCAAGCGCCGCGAGTGGTTCCGCCCGGTGGCCCCGCTGTGCCCCGCCGAGGTGGCCGACGCGTACTTCACCGGCCCGCTCGACCACACCGACACGATGCTGTTCGCCGTGCGCGTCCGCGAGGAGATGGCGGAGCGGCTCGCCGAGGTGCGGCACATCGACGGCACCGCTCGGCTGCAGACCGTGTACGCCGCGGAGCACCCGCTGCTGCACCGCCTGTGCCACGCGCTGGCCGGCCGCACCGGGCTGCCGATCCTCATCAACACCAGCGCCAACGGCGGCGGACGGCCCATCCTCAACGACCTCGGGGACGCGCTGGAGCTGCTGGACACCACGGCGCTGGACGCCGTCGTCCTGGCCGACGAGCGGGCCGTCATCACCTGAACGGACCGGGTGACCGCCCGCCCCGCCCGTCCACCCGCCCGTCCGTCCGCCCGTCCGCAGAGCACGAGTCACAAGGAGCACCGAACATGGCGAGGACCCAGCTCAGGGACATCCGCAAGGAGCTGCCCCTGCGTGTGCTGTCCCCCGAGGACTGGGAGCACTGGACCACCCGCGGCTACGTCGTCGTCCGTCAGGCCGTGCCCGCCGGCAACGTGGAGCGGCTGGAGAGGGCCCTGTGGGAATTCGAGGACATGACCCCCGGTGACCCCTCCACCTGGTATGCGGGCCGCACGGACAACCAGCGGCTGCCCGGCCACAGCGGGCTGGTGGAGATCTACAACCACCAGGCCATGTGGGACAACCGGCAGACGCGGCGGGTGTACGACGCGTTCGTCGACATCTGGGACACCACCGGCCTGTGGGTCGTGATCGACTTCGCCAACGTCAACCCGCCCAACCGCGGCAGCCGGGAGTTCGGCGGGTTCGTCCACTGGGACGTCGACACCTCCCGGCGGCCGCTGCCCATCAGCTGCCAGGGCGTGCTCTCGGTCAGCGAGGGCAACGAGGAGATCGGCGGCTTCCAGTGCGTGCCCGGCATCTTCGAGAAGCTGGACGGCTGGCTGGAGGAACAGCCGCCGGACCGCGACCCGATGACGCCGGACATCACCGGCTACGAGATCGAGACGCTGCGGGTGGACCCCGGCGACCTGATCATCTTCAACAGCCTGCTGCCGCACGGAGTACGCCCGAACCGCTCCGCGGACCGGGTGCGTATGGCACAGTACATCTCCATGGCGCCCGCCCTGGAGGACGACGCCGCGCTCCGGGACAGCCGCGTACGGTTCTGGCGGGACCGCATCCCGCCGCACGAGCACGAGCACCACGGAAGCCCTCGCAAGAAGGAGCGCGAGCTCTACGGGCGCGCCGAGCTCACTCCGCTGGGCGAGCGGCTCCTGGGGCTCACGAGTTGGTCGTGACCGCGCCGGGCGGCGGGGCCGCGGGGCACGGCCGGACGCGGAGTGAAGTCCCTTGACCAAGACCGGGGCACCGGCCCGCAAGCCCGTGCTGGGCAGCCGCTTCCACTGGCTCTGGTCGTCGTCCGTGGCGTCCAACGCCGGGGACGGCGTCACCCGCACCCTGCTGCCCCTGCTGGTGGTCGCGAGCCACCCGCAGCCGATGGTGGTGGCCGGGCTCACAGCGGTCAACATGCTGCCGTGGCTGCTGTTCGCGCTGCCCGCGGGCGTCCTGGCGGACCGTCACGACCGGCGGCGCATCCTGCTCGTCAGCAACGTCACGCGCGCCGCCGCGCTGCTGGCGGCCGTCGCGGCGTTCGCGGCGGGCACGTCGCTGGCCGTGCTGTACGTGCTGTCGTTCGTCCTCGGGATCGCCGAGACCCTGGCGGAGACCGCGGCGCCGGCGATGCTGCCCGACATCGTGAAGCCGGAGCACCTGGAGCACGCCAACGGCAGGCTGTTCGCCCCGCAGATCATCCTCAACGAGATGGCGGGCCCGCCGCTGGCCGGCCTCCTGGTCGGGGTCGGCGCGACGCTGGCGCTGGCGACGGGCGGGGCGCTCTACGGGCTCGCCGCCGTCCTGCTGCTCGGCCTGGCCGGCGTCAGGGCGGCCCCGCGCACGGCGCCCCCGCCCGGCACGTCCGCGGCCCGCTCCCTGTGGCAGGACCTGCGCACCGGGGTCTCCTTCGTGCTCACACGGGCGGCGCTCACCCGCACGCTGGCCGCCAGCGCCCTCTACGGCCTGGTGTACTCCGCGACGTTCTCGATGCTGGTGCTGCTCGCCTACCGCACCCTGCATCTGCACGCCACCGGCTACGGCCTGCTGCTGACCGTCGGCTCCGTGGGCTCGATCGCCGGGACGTGGCTCGCGCCCCGGCTGGCGCGGCGGCTGCCCACGCTCGTCCTGGCGCAGTGGTCGCTGATCCTGTCGGGCGCGGCCTACGTGGGCCTGGGGCTGGCGGGGAACACGGTCCTCGCGGGGGTCGCGATCTTCTGCAACGGCCTCTTCATGATGAGCTGGAACATCCCGGTCCTGTCCCTGCGCCAGCGGTTCGCGCCGCCGGAACTGCAGGGCCGCGTGATGAGCGTGTCACGGCTGTGTTCGTGGGGAACGATGCCGATCGGAGCGGCCCTCGGCGGCCTGCTCGCCCGCACCACGTCCGTCACCACCGTCTTCGTCTCGTCCGGGGCCGTCCTGATCCTGGGATCCGTCGCCCTGCTCGCCCCGCTGCGCCAGGACGTGCTCACCGGTGAACAGCCGGAGTCCTCCCGCGTACCGCACCAGCACCAGCAGCACACCGACACCGAAAGAGGAGAGCATGACCGCGGAAGCGTATGACACCGTGATCGTCGGCGGCGGCCCGGCGGGCCTCAACGCGGCGCTGTACCTGGGCAGGTCGCGCAGGCGCGTCGCACTCGTCGACTCCGGCGACGCCCGGAACATGGCGGCGGGCGTCATGCACAACATGCTCACCAACGACGGGGTGAGCATCGCGGACTTCCGCGCCCGCGCCCGCGCCGAGATCTCCCGCTACGGCGTGGAGTTCCTCGACGACGAGGTGATCACCGTGGCACCCGAGGGCGATCGCCTGGTGACGACCGCCAAGGAGGCCGGGGCGCTCACGAGCCGCACGGTGCTCTACGCGGCCGGCGTGCGCTCGAAGCTCCCCGACGTGCCGGGGCTCGCCGCGCTGTGGGGCAAGGGCGTCTTCGAATGCCCGTACTGCCACGCCTACGAGGTGCGCGACGGCTCCTTCGGCGTGTACGGCGGTGCGGTGCCCGGCGAGTGCCTCGCCGCGACCCTGACCGCCTGGACGTCCTCGCTCACGTACCTGTCGGACCGGCGGGAGCTGCCCGAGGAGGAGCGCGGCTTCCTGGCCGCCTCGGGGGTGGAGACCGTGCCCGACGAGGTCACCGGCGTCTCGGCCCACCCCGACGGGGTGGCCGTCGAACTGGCCGGCGGGCGCTCGCTGTCCTTCACGGCCCTGTTCCTGCACATGGACACCGAGCCGCGCGTGGAGCCGCTGCGCCCCTGGCTGCAGGCCGCCGACCTCACCTCGGTGCAGACCGACGAGCGCGGCCGGACCTCGCTCCCCCGCCTGTACGTGGCCGGCGACCTCGGCAAGAACATGCAGCAGGCGGCCATGGCCGCGGCCAGCGGCGGCCTCGCGGCCATGGCCATCAACGCCGACCTGGTCCGCGAGGACCGGCCCGGCGCGCTCTACGACCTGCCGCCCGCCGCCCACTGAGAGCGCGGCCCGCCACCTGCCGCCCGGACACCCGAGGAGAGCCCTGCCCCATGAAGTCCCCGCGCGCCGAACTCGTCCCCCACATGGAGCACTACACCTTCGTCCTGGAGGACCAGCCCTACATCGGCTTCTTCCAGTACGGCAACGAGCGGACCCCGGTGTACTCCACCGACTCCTGCGGATTCCGGGTCACCCACACGGCGGATGGGCCGGCGACGGTGGCCGACGGCCGCCCGCCGGGTCCCGTCCGGCTGCTGGCCGGCAGCTCCGCGGTCTTCGGCGTGGGGGCGAGCGGGGACCACGCGACCGTCTCCTCGCGGCTGGGCAGCCACCACGCGCCCGGGCTGCCGTGGCTCAACTTCGCGGGCCAGAGCCTCAATTCGGCTCAGGAGCTGATGCTGCTGACGCTCTTCCAGCACCTGCTGGCGCCCGAGGTGGCGGAGATCGTCCTCTTCTCCGGCGTCAACAACCTCGTCCTCAGCCGGCTGCCCGCTGCGCAGCACGGCCGGCACGGCGCCTTCTTCGAGTGCGGGCCCGCGCCGGACGCGTCCGCGGTGCCGGGCCCGGCCGAGCGGATCGCGCACGCCACCGCGCTGACGGTCCGCCACCTCGGCGGGTGGAAGCTGCTGGCCGGGGCGCTCGGGGCGCGGCTGACGTTCGTCCTGCAGCCGCTGGCGCCCTGGGTGCGGGAGGAGCCCGCGGCCCAGGAGAAGGCGCTGTTCGACGAGCTGGACGACGTCTCCAACTGGCGCCGGCTGCACAACGACATCGCCTCGATGGACGTCGGCCGCGCCTACGCGGCGGCCCTGCGCGAGGGCTGTGCGGGGCTGGGGGTGCCGTTCCTGGACATGAACGAGGCCCTCGGGGCGGCGACGGGGCCCGCGGACTGGCTGTTCGTGGACCGGGTGCACTGCGTCGACGCGGGCTACGACGCGGTCGCCCGCGTCCTCGCCGACCGCCTCGGCACGGCCTGAGAGACCGGACGGACACCGGGAGGGAGGCATCGCATGGCACTGCTCCGCAGGATCCTGGCGCGGCTGCTGCGCCGCAAGCCGGCGCTGAAGCCGCAGCCGGCGGACGACGCGTCCATCTATCCCATGTTCTGATCCGGGGTTCGGGTTCAGGGTTCTGATGCGGGAAGGGACGCCGCGTGACGCAGCTGGTTCTCGGCCTGTCGGCCTTCTATCACGACAGCGCGGCCGCGCTGGTCGCCGACGGCGTCCCGGTCGCGGCCGCGCAGGAGGAGCGGTTCAGCCGCAGGCGGCACGACCCGTCCTTCCCGCACGAGGCGGTCGGCTACTGCCTGCGGGAGGCGGGGGCGGAGCTCGCCGACGTCGCCGCGGTCGCCTACTACGAGGATCCGGCGCTGAAGTTCCGGCGGGTGCTCGCGACGTACGCGGGGGCCGCGCCGCAGGGTCTCCCGTCGTTCCTGGACGGCATGCCGGCGTGGCTCGGCTGGAAGCGGCACGCCACGCGGGCGGTGCGCGACCACCTCGCCGGGCCGCGGGGCCGGGCGGTGCCGGAGGTCGTGGCGCGGCGCCACCACGAGTCCCACGCCGCGTCCGCGTTCTTCGCGAGCCCCTACCCGTCGGCCGCCGTGCTGTGCGTCGACGGGGTCGGCGAGTGGGCGACGACCACCGTGTGGCAGGGCGTGGGCACCCGGCTGCGGCACCTCGCCGAACTGCGGTTCCCGCACTCGCTGGGGCTGCTGTACTCGGCGTTCACCTACTTCTGCGGGTTCAAGGTCGACTCGGGCGAGTACAAGCTGATGGGCCTCGCGCCGTACGGGACGCCGCGCTTCGCGCCGCTGATCCGGGAGCGGCTGATCGACGTCAAGCCGGACGGCTCGTTCCGGCTGGACGTCACCTGGTTCGAGTTCCTGCGGGGGCGGGTGATGACCGGACCCGGCTTCGAGCAGCTCTTCGGCGGCCCGCGGCGCCGGCCCGAAGGACCCCTGACCGAGCGGGAGTTCGACCTGGCGGCCTCGGTGCAGCAGGTGACGGAGGAGGTGGTGCTCCGGCTGGCCCGCACCGCGCGGCGGCTGACCGGGGAGCCGCGGCTGTGCCTGGCCGGCGGCGTCGCGCTCAACTGCGTGGCCAACGGCAGGCTGCTGGAGGACGCGGGCCTGACGGAGCTGTGGGTGCAGCCCGCGGCCGGTGACGCCGGGGGCGCACTCGGGGCGGCGCTCGCGGAGGCCCACGAGCGGGGGGCGCCGCGGGCCCACCTCGGCTCCGGGCGCGACGCGATGGCGGGTGCGCTGCTGGGCCCGGCATACTCGGACGACGAGATCGGCGCGTATCTGGACGCCCACGGCATCCCGTACGAGCGCCCGGGCTTCGACGGCGTGGCGCGGCAGGTGGCCGGTGCGCTGGCGGGCGGTGCGATCGTGGGCTGGTTCCAGGGCCGGATGGAGTTCGGGCCGCGGGCGCTGGGCTCGCGGTCCATCCTCGCCGACCCGCGCGACCCGGGCATGCAGTCGGCGCTCAACCTGCGGACGAAGTTCCGCGAGTCGTTCCGGCCGTTCGCGCCCGCGGTGCTCGCCGAGGACGCGAAGGACTGGTTCGACCTGCGCCAGGAGAGCCCGTACATGCTGATCGTGGGCCGGGTGGCGGCCGCACAGCGGCTGGCCGCCGGGGTGCCGGCGGGGGTGCGCGGCCTGGATCTGCTGCACGTGCCGAGGTCGACCGTCCCGGCGGTCACGCACGTGGACGGCTCGGCGCGGGTGCAGACCGTGGACGGGCGCCACCCGCGGCTGCGCCGGCTGCTGCTGGCGTTCAAGGAGCGCACCGGCTGCCCGGTGCTGGTGAACACCTCGTTCAACGTGCGCGGCGAGCCGATCGTCCGTACCCCGCGGGAGGCCTACGCGTGTTTCATGCGGACCAACATCGATCTGCTGGCGCTGGGCGGGTTCCTGCTGCGCAAGGAGGACCAGCCGCCGTGGCAGGAGGAGCGGGACTGGCGTGGCGGGATCCCGATGGACTGATTGCCGGGGAAGGAGGTGTGACGCCGTGCGGACGGTGCTGCTGACCGCGGTGTACTACCTGGCGGTCACCCCGTGGGGCTGGTGCCGGCGGAGGGTGCGCGACCCCTTGGCGCGGCGCCTGCGGCCGCGGGCGCAGACGTACTGGCACTTCACACCGGGGAGCGGTCCCGGGGAGCGCTGACGGCGGGGCGATGCCGGACGGGTTGCGGCCGGGGCGGGTGTGCCTAATGGTGGAAACCAATCATGACGCACGTCACCGGCCCGGACGGTCAGCCCCAGGCGCCGCGCCTGCCGCATCGCGCGCGCCTCCTCGTCGTGGCGGCGTACGTGCTGCTGGGCACGGCCGTCGTGATGGACCTCGCGTCGGACCCTCGGTGGACGGTGTCCCCCGTCCTGGCCACCGCGCCGGTCCTCGCCAGTATCGGCTCCCGGAAGGCCCTGGTGCCGATGCTGGTCGGCCTGGGGGCGCTCGCCCTGGTCGCCCCGCTGGCGCTCGCCGACGACGAGGTGCCGCTGCTCGTCCACCTGACGTCGGGCTTCACGGTGCTGGCCATCACGTGCGTCAGCACCGCGAACGTGCTGCTGGTGGCCACGCGGGAGCGGGAGCTGCTGCAGTCGCGGTCGGTGGCGGAGGCCGCGCAGCAGACGCTGCTGCGGCCGCCGCCCGAGCGGCTGGACGGGCTGCGGGTGGCGGTGCGCTATCTGGCGGCCGCCGCGGAGGCGCGCGTGGGCGGCGACCTGTACGAGACGCTGGCGACGCCGTTCGGGACGCGGCTGCTGCTGGGGGACGTGCGCGGCAAGGGTCTCTCCGCGATCGACACGGCGGCGGCCGTGCTGGGGACGTTCCGGGAGGCCGCACAGGTCGAGCCGTCGCTCGCGGCCGTGGCGGGGCGCCTGGACGCCGCGATGTGCCGGCGGCGGCCCGGCGAGGAGTTCGTGACCGCCGTCCTGGTGCAGGTGGCCGGGCCGGGCCGGGCGGAGCTGGTGAACTGCGGGCATCTGCCGCCGCTGCTGTGCCGGGCGGGCCGGGTCAGGGAGGTGCCGGCCCCGGTCCCCCAGCCGCCGCTGGCGCTGCTGGGCATGGTGGAGGACGCCTACCGCGGGCAGGCCTTCGTCTTCGAGCGGGGCGACCTGCTGCTGCTGTACACCGACGGGGTGACGGAGGCGCGGGACGCCGCGGGCCGCTTCTATCCGCTGGCGGAGCGCCTGGCCGGCATGCCGGAGTCGGCTCCGGCGGCGCTGCTGGACCGCGTCGTCGCGGATCTGCTGGCCTACGCGGGCGGCGAGCTGTCGGACGACGCGGCGCTCCTCGCGGTGCGGCGCGAACAGTAAAGCTGCTCAACACAACGGTGATATCTGCCTCTTGGCGGTTCCGCCTGTGGTGCATAGCGTCGTTGGCATGCAGACGATCACCTTGGGCGGAGTGGACATCACCCGCATCGTGGAATGGCACTCGCCGGTCGCGCCCGTGCCCGCGATCTTTCCCTCCAGCACGCCGCGGATGTGGAAGGAGAACGAGTCGTGGCTGGCACCGGACTTCTGGCGTCCGGCCACCGACCAGCTGGTGTGCAACGTGCAGACGTGGGTGCTGCGCAGCGAGGGCCGTACGGTGCTCGTGGACACGGGGCTGGGCAACGACAAGGACCGGCCGCACATGCCGGACTGGTCGCACCTGAAGAGCGGCTACCTGGAGCGGCTGGCCGCCGCCGGGGTCCGTCCCGAGGACGTTGACGTCGTCGTGAACACGCATCTGCACTCGGACCACATCGGCTGGAACACCCGGTTACAGGACGGCGTGTGGGTGCCGACGTTCCCGAACGCGACGTATCTCGTCGCCAGGGCGGACTTCGACTACTGGAACCCGGACGGCCCGCACACGCCCCGGGGCGTCCTCGGGGACCTGAGCCTCGCGGAGGGCATCGCCGAGGTGTTCGAGGACAGTGTGCTGCCGGTGCACCGGGCCGGGCAGATGGTGCTGTGGGAGGGCGGGAGCCACCGTATCGACGGGGGGCTGAGCCTGGAGGCGGCTCCCGGGCACACGCCGGGCTCGGCCGTGGTGCGGCTGGAGTCGGGCACGGAGCGCGCCCTGTTCATCGGCGACCTGGTGCACAGTCCGCTGCAGATAGCCGAGCCCGACTGCGACACCTGCCTGAGCGAGGACCAGGCGCAGGCCACCCGCTCGCGGCGGCGGTTCCTGGAGGAGGCCGCCGACACCCGGGCCCTGGTGTTCCCGGCGCACCTGCCGGGTCACGGGGCCGCCGAAGTGCGCCGGGAGGGCGGGAAGTTCGCGCTCGCCCGCTGGGCGGCGTTCGACCGGACGGAGGACGGGGACCCGGGGCCGGCCTGACGCCGCCGGCGGTCCCCTGCAAAAGCCGGCGGGCCGGCCCTTGCGGAAGGGCCGGCCCGCGGCGTCACTGCGCAGGTGCGCTACTTGCCCGGGCTCCTGCCCGCCCGGACCGTGAAGGGCAGGTCCCGGTGGAAGAAGGACGAGTCTCCGTTGCCGACCGTCAGACCCGCGTCGACCTTGGTCACGTCGCGCGGGGCCGATCCGGCGACGGCGACCCGCAGCCGGTAGGCGGCGGTGGCGCCCGGCGCCAGCGGGCCCTTGGTGACCGGCAGCAGTGCGGCGCTCATGCCGGGGTCGCAGCCGCCGGCGACGAGCTGCACGCGCTCCCAGCCGTGGCCCGGCCTGTACTGCTGCAGGACGAGGTCCTTGGGGGCCAGGGCGTGGGCGGTGCCGGCGCCGTAGGCGAAGTAGGAGGCGTACAGGGAGGGGTAGGGGCGGTCGGTGGTGTTCTTCACCGTGAGGGTGAAGGGGGCGCTCGCCGCGCCGCCGCGGCTCAGCGCGGTGCCGCTCTTCCAGCCGCCGGCCGAGATGTCCGGCCGGGTGGCCGTGGCGGTGCGGGCCGGGGCGCGGTGGGTGCGGCCCTTGCCGTCCTCGACGGAGGTGGTGACGGTGACGGTGCCCGGACGGTCGAGGTCCTGGAGGCGCAGGGCCACGCTGTGCGGGCGGGACGCGCTCGCGTCGGCGGTGAGGGGGAAGGTGAAGATGCCGTGTGTGCCCGAGCCGGACGGACGGGCCTTCAGGTCCGTCCAGCTGTGGGTCCTGGGCACGTAGCGCTGGATCACGAGGGAGTCGGTGCTGAAGCCGCGGCTGCGGACGTCGAGCCGGACGGTGCCTTTGGAGACGGGCGTGCGCAGGGTGACGCCGGCGCGCGAC
>NZ_JBAMDC010000459.1:0-4773 GCF_036961605.1 Streptomyces sp. KLMMK | reverse complement strand
GCCCTGGACGCCGCGGACGAGGCCGTCGACCTGCTGCTCGACACCGGCCGCGCGCCCGGCGAGATCCTGGTGCTGACGACCGGCGACCCGCACCCGTGGGCGGCGCACGAGCTGTCCTTCGGCGAGGCGTCGTACTGGGCGCAGCACGACGCCCGCGACGACGTCTTCTACGCGGCTGCCGACGCGGAGCGCGCGGGAGCGCGGCCGGTCGTGGTCGTGGCCGTCAACGGCGGCGCGGACGACGCGGTGACCCGCGCGCTGCCCGCTGCGATGGGCCGCGCCGGCGGGCTGCTGATCGTCTGCGGCGACCCGCAGCGCGTCAACGCCCTGATCTCCGCGGGCGTCTGACGACGGGCCCGGCGGTCGTGCCCCTCTGAGGGGCGCCGGCCGCGGGGTCCGAGCCTATGTTCCGGGGACGTGCTGTCCCCACCTGCCCGTCAGCGCGCGACCGTGCGGCGGTGTGCCTCGTGCGCGCCGCCGCCGGACGTCGTGGACGCCTGGACGTGCGCCGGTGACCGCGGTCTGCGTCCGCTGCGGCCCTCGCCGAGGATCTGCCAGCCGCTTTCGGTCAGGGTGATGTACGCGCCGCAGCGCAGCCCGTGCAGCGTGCAGGCGTCACGCAGGCCCCACATCCACGCCCCGTCCTCCTCCGTCCAATGGGCCTCGCCCGGTCGGCAGTAGAGCAGCACGGCGGTGCGCACCGGCGTACGCCGCCGCAGGTCGTGCGGGATCACCCGGCGCAGCTGTGCCAGGAGTGCGTTGCGCAGCTCCCAGCCGTCGGGCGGGGCGGGAAGGCGGACGAACGAGGCGCTGGCCGCGAGCCGTTCGTCATGATCGAGAACGGCGACGACGGCCGTCGACGGCGCCGGCAGGTGACGGGCGTGCAGGCCGGTGATCACCTCGCGCGGGTTGCGCAACAGGGGGATTCCGGCCGCGGCCCATTCGGAGGGCTCCAGCAGCCGGCTCAGCCGGTGCCCGGCTTCGGCGGGAGGCGGCGGTACGAAGTCGAAGGCCATGACCCTCCTTCGGCTGCGTGGCCACGGGCCGGGCGGCGCCGGGCAGGAGTGCACGCCACGACGGCCGTCCCCGGCGGGCCGTGGACGGACGAGAGCGGGATCGCGTCCAATTCTCGCGGTGCCGGGGGCGGGCGGCAACGATCAATTGGCGCCATTGGCCGACGGCGCGCGGCTCGCCGCCCTCGCCCGCCCCCGCCGCACCGCGTGCCGTGTGCCGCTAGCCCTGTACCGCCAGAACCAGGGGGAACACCTGCGGTGCACCGGAGCGCCGCAGCAGCCGTGCAGCCACGGCCAGCGTCCATCCGGTGTCGGTGAGATCGTCCACGAGCAGGACCGGCCCGCCGGCCGAGGCCAGGGCCTCCGCGAGGGCCGGCGGCACCGTCAGCGCGCCGTCCAGCGCACGCAGCCGCTGCGCGCTGTTGGTGCGGGGAACCCGGGTGTCGGTGTCTGCGCCTCCGTACTCGACCGTGCCCAGCAGGGGCATCCGGCCGACCGCGGCGATGTGCTCGCCGAGCGAGCGGATCAGCTGCGGCCGGGTGCGGGAGGCGAGCGTGACGACGCCCACGGGGCGGCCGGGGGCGTCCGCCGCCCCGGAGGCCCAACCGCCGGGACCGCGGGCCCAGTCGGCCAGCACGGTCACCACCGCGGCCGCGACGTCGTCCGGAACAGGCCCGTCCGGAGTGTGCGGGGCGAGGAGGGGGCGCAGCCGGTTGCCCCAGCCGATGTCGGACAGCCGCCCGAGGGCCCGGCCGGGCGCGGCCTGTTCGCCGGCCGGGATACGGCCCTTGAGGTCGACGCCTACGGCCGGCATTCCCGTGGGCCACATCCGGCGCGGTTCGACTTCCACGCCCGGGCGCCCCAGCTCGCCCCGCGACGCGTCGAGCGCCCCGGCGGAGACCTCCGTGCCGAAGCGCGGCCCCGTGCAGTTGTCGCAGCGCCCGCACGGGGCCGCCTGCTCGTCGTCCAGCTGACGGCGCAGGAACTCCATCCGGCACTGCGTCGTGGCGGCGTAGTCGCGCATCGCCTGCTGCTCGGCCCCGCGCTGCCGCTCCACCCAGGCGTACCGCTCGGCGTCGTACGTCCACGGGCGGCCCGTCGCGGTCCAGCCGCCGCGCACCCGGTGCACGGCGCCGTCGACGTCGAGGACCTTGAGCATGGTCTCCAGACGCGAACGCCGCAGCTCGACCTGGGGCTCCAGAGCCGGCAGGGAGACCGGGCGGTCCGACGCGGCGAGCACCTCCAGGGTGCGGCGGACCTGCTCCTCCGGGGGGAAGGCGAGGGAGGCGAAGTACTTCCAGATCGCCTCGTCCTCCCGGCCCGGGAGCAGCAGGACCTCGGCGTGCTCGACGCCGCGGCCCGCGCGGCCGACCTGCTGGTAGTAGGCGATGGGGGAGGAGGGAGAGCCCAGGTGGACCACGAAGCCCAGGTCCGGCTTGTCGAAGCCCATGCCCAGCGCCGACGTGGCGACGAGCGCCTTGACGCGGTTGGCCTGCAGGTCCTCCTCGGCCTGCAGGCGGTCCGCGTTCTCCGTCTTGCCGGTGTAGGAGGCCACCGTGTGGCCGCACCGGCGCAGGAAGGCGGTGACCTCCTCGGCGGCCGCGACGGTGAGCGTGTAGATGATGCCGGAGCCGGGGAGCTCGGCGAGGTGGTCGGCGAGCCAGGCCAGCCGGTGCGCGGCGTCGGGCAGCTGCAGGACGCTGAGGCTCAGGCTCTCCCGGTCCAGCGCACCGCGCAGCACCAGCGCCTGCGTGGACTCCTCGCCCGTGCCCAGCTGCTCGGCAACATCGGCGGTGACGCGGGCATTGGCCGTGGCCGTCGTGGCGAGGACGGGGACGCCGGGGGGAAGGTCGGCGAGCATGGTGCGCAGGCGGCGGTAGTCGGGCCGGAAGTCGTGGCCCCAGTCGGAGATGCAGTGGGCCTCGTCGACGACCAGCAGGCCGGTGGCGGCGGCGAGCTTGGGCAGGACCTGGTCGCGGAAGTCGGGGTTGTTGAGCCGCTCGGGGCTCACCAGCAGCACATCGACCTCGCCCGCGGCCACCTCGGCCTGGACGGCGTCCCACTCCTCGACGTTGGCGGAGTTGATCGTGCGGGCGTGGATCCCGGCCCGTGCCGCGGCGTCCACCTGGTTGCGCATCAGCGCGAGCAGCGGCGAGACGATCACCGTGGGCCCGCTGCCCCGGGCCCGCAGCAGCGCCGTCGCGACGAAGTACACCGCCGACTTGCCCCACCCCGTGCGCTGCACGACCAGCGCGCGACGGTGGTGGGCGACCAGCGCCTCGATCGCCAGCCACTGGTCCTCCCGCAGTCTGGCCTTGCCCGTGGGGTCCCCGACGAGGCGGGCCAGGACGGCGTCGGCCGAGGCGCGGAGGTCTTCGTTCGTCATGCCCCCATGCAACACGAGTGCACTGACAATGCGCGAACGAACCGGCCCGGCTGTGGAAAACCGCTGTCCACAGCATTAGTAGGACCATATTCCGGGGTTATCCACAGGCCTGGCGGGCCGCGGCGGACCCGCGGGACTCTCGGGCCATGACGCAGCACAACGAATCCGCCCGCCCGTCCACGCCCTCCTCCCCGTCCGCCGCCGTGCCCGGCACGGCAGGGGACCCCGGGCAGCAAGTCACCCTCCGCTCGCCGGCCGAGCTGGCCGACGCCCTCCCGTACCTGCTCGGCTTCCACCCGACCGACAGCATCGTCCTCGTCGCCCTCCACGGTGACCGGGGCCGCTTCGGCGGCCGGCTGAGGCTCGGCATCCCGCGCAGCGGCGAGGAATGGCCGGACGTCTGCGACCAGCTCGCCGAGACCCTCCTGACCGGCAGCAGCAAGCGCGGCAACCGCCCCGACGGCGTGGTCATCTTCCTCTGCCAGGACCCCGACACGGCCGCGGGCCAGAGCCCGCGACAGGTGATGGAGCGGCTGCGCCCGCTCGCCCAGAGCCTGCGCCGGGCCTGCGGCCGGCTCGACATGCCGGTGCACGAAGCCCTGTGCATCTCCGAGGGCCGCTTCTGGTCGTACTGCTGCCCCGACCCCCGCTGCTGCCCGCCCGACGGCACCCCCCTCTCCCTGCCGGGCACGTCGGTCATGGCCGCCGCGGCCACCTATGCGGGCATCGAGGTCCGCGGCACCCTCCGGGAGATGGAGGACCGGTACGCACCCCTCACGGGTGACCGTGCCGAGGGGCAGCGCAAAGCGCTGGACGCCGCGGCCTTCGCGATGGTCCCGCGGATCCTCGGAGAGGAGGGCTGCGAGCCCGTACGGCAGGAGACTCTCGCCCTCGCGCGGGCCCTGGCCGACCGGCTCCAGGAGGCGCCGCCCCTCCCCGGCCGCCCCGCATCCGACGCATGCGACGACTCCCTCCTGACGGATGAGGAGGCCGCCACGGTCATCGTCGGCCTCCAGGACCGCGTCACTCGGGACCACGCCGCGGAGTGGATGGAGGGCCCGCAGGCCCCGGCCGTCCTGCGGCTGTGGCGCGCCCTCGCCCGCCGCTGCGTGCCCCCGTACGCGGAGTACGCGGCAGCGCCCGTCGCACTCGCCGGCTGGGTGGCCTGGGCCACCGACGACCAGCCGGAGGCGAGGGTCGCGCTGAGCCGGGCCCTGGGCGCCGACCCCGAGTACGTCTTCGCCCAGCTGCTCTACCGCGCGTGCAACGAAGGGCTGGACCCCGAGCCGCTGCGCCAGTGCCTGCGCCACGAGAAGGCAGATCGCGCCCTGCAGGACGCGGTCCGGGCCGAGGTGGAGCGCATCGAGGCGGCGG
>NZ_JBAMDC010000458.1:0-4773 GCF_036961605.1 Streptomyces sp. KLMMK | reverse complement strand
GCCGTCGTCGACACCTGGTCGTGGGCGCCGTCGGCCGTGCGGGACGCGGCCCGGCTGCTGGCCGGGCGCGCCGGGCGGTACGCCTACGTCTCCAGCGGTTCGGTGTACGCCTACCCCTCGCCGGCCGGGCACGACGAGAACTGGCCCGTGGTGGACGGCTCACCGGACGCCGGCGAGGTGGGCTACGCGGAGGCCAAGCGCGGCGGGGAGCTGGCGGCACTCGGCTCCTTCGGCGACCGGGCCCTGCTGGTACGGGCCGGGCTGATCCTCGGCCCCGGCGAGAACGTGGGCCGGCTGCCGTGGTGGCTGGGGCGGATCGCCCGCGGCGGGACGGTGCTGGCACCCGGCCCGCGCGACCTGGGGGTGCAGTACATCGATGTGCAGGACCTCGCCGCCTGGATCCTCGACGCCCTCGCGGCCGGGCTCGGCGGCCCGTACAACCTGGTGAGCCCGCCCGGGCACGCCACCATGGGCGAACTGCTGGAGGCCTGCGCCCACGCGACGGGCTCCGGTGCGGTCCTGCGCTGGACCGGGCCCGAGGAGATCCTGTCCGCCGGCATCGAGCCCTGGACCGATCTGCCGGTGTGGGTGCCGCCGGGCGAGCTGTACGACGTCCTCCACCGGGGCGACGCCTCCAAGGCCCTTGCCGCGGGGCTGCGCTGCAGGCCCGCGGCCGAGACCGTGGCGGCCACGTGGGCCTGGCTGCAGGAGCTCGGCGGCCGGGCCCCGCAGCGCCCGGACCGGCCGCCGCTGGGACTCGCCCCGGAGCGGGAGGCGGCCCTGCTGGAGCGGCTGGCGGCCGCTGGCTGAGGGACGGCCGGACGAGGGGTGGTGGCCGGACGAGGGGTAGCCGGACGAGGGTGGCCGGACCAGAAGTGCGGCCACCCCTTTCCATATAAGAGGAAATTCTGTCCCAAAAGACGAAACCCCTTCCACTGATTCCCCGTCTCTCCCGGCGTAACGCGCCCTCCAAGAGGAGTGACTGCCGTGGGTCTGACGTCCCAGACGTTCCTGCTCGTCCTCGTGCTCATCGCCGTCGCGGTGAGCGCGCTCGCGCTGTGGCTGTGGCCCCGGGCCGCGCGGAAGGGACCCCTGGCATGGGCGGGCCGCCTCGGCCTGCTCGCCGTGACGCAGGCCGGCATCCTGGCCGTGCTGCTCGTCGCCGCGAACAACGAGTACGGCTTCTACTCGACCTGGAACGAACTGCTGGGCCGCGCGTCGAGCAAGCAGGTCCTGCAGCCGGGCACGAAGGACGGCAGGCGGCCGCCCGCCCTCACCGTGCAGGGCCAGGAGTCCATCGGGCTCAAGGGCACCCGCGAGAAGGCCGGGCAGGTGGACCGCATCCGGATCCGCGGCCCGGTCAGCGGGCTGAGCATGGACGGCTACGCCTACCTGCCGCCCGAGTACTTCCAGAAGGAGCACGAGAAGGAGAAGTTCCCCGTGGTGGTGGTGATCACCGGGCAGCCGGGGATCTCCAAGAACCTCATCACCCAGCTGAAGGTCCCGCAGGCCGCCTCCTCCGCCATCATGAAGAAGGAGATCAGGCCGACGATCTACCTGCTGGTCCGGCCGTCGGTGGTCGCCGACCGCGACACCAACTGCACGGACGTGCCGGGCGGTCCGCAGGCGCTCACCTTCTTCAACGAGGACGTGCCGCTTGCCGTCACCGACGTGTACCGCGCCTCCGGCGCCCCGGGCAGCTGGGGCGCCGTCGGCAACTCCACCGGCGGCTACTGCGCGCTGAAGCTCGCGATGACCAACCCGGCGCGCTACGGCGCCGCAGCGGGCCTGTCCGCCGACTACTTCGCGCGCCAGGACGGCAGGACGGGCGACCTCTACGCCGGCAGCAAGGCGTACCGGAACGAGAACGACCTGACGTGGCGCCTGGAGCACATGCCCCCGCCCCCGGTGTCCCTGCTCGTGGGCACCAGCAAGAACGAGGACAACTACGAGCCGAGCCTGAAGTTCGCGCAGAAGGCGAAGCCGCCGCTCAAGGTCGACAAGCTCGTACGGGACGAGGGCGGCCACAACTTCCAGACGTGGCGCGAGGAGTACCCGGTGGTGCTCAGGTGGCTGGACAAGGAGCTCAAGGAGCTGACGGCGCCCCATAACGGCGGTCAGTAGCGCTGCCGCACGGCGTCTCCTCACGGCAGGTCCGGCCCTCTCCCCTACTTCTCCGCGTCCCCGAACGCGCAACGCGCCGCCCGGCGCCAGCGGTTGGCGGGGAGAGCCGGGCGGAGGGCGGCCAGCGCCCCGCAGTACTTCGTGAAGACCGCCGGCCGCACCCCGCACGCGTGCAGGAGCCGGTCCGCGTCCGTGAGGTGCCCCGCGGTCTTGGTCTCGACGAGGACGAGGTCCGCGTCGCACCGCACCCGGTACCCGGCTCCGGCCCCGGCCCCGGCGCGCAGGTCGTCGCAGACGAGGCCCGCGTCGCACGTGATGCGTTCCCCGTCGGCGACGAACGTCGCGCGCAGGTAGTCCGTGCTGAGCGAGGGCTGCAGGGTCGCGGGCGAGTCGATGCCGTAGGCGCGCCGCAGGGTGTCGGCGAGGAAGGCGCGGTAGCCCGCGTCGAGCGGGGTGTCCGTGCCGGCCAGCGGCCGCCGGTGCTTGACGGTGTCGCCCCGGCGCCCCTTCAGCTTGACCTCGAACTGGCGCTCCCCCGTGTCCTGGTAGACCCGCTCCCGGACCTTGAACCGGAGCCTGCGGCCCTGCCGGTGGTCGTGGAAGGACCGCAGTCCCGGGGTGTCGTAGTAGACGGAGTGGTAGCGGAAGGCGCGGCGGCCGTCGATGGTGAGGGCGCGGAAGGGGCCGCCGGGTCTGCGGGGGTCGGTCAGCCGGGCCGCTATATGGAGGAAGGTCTCCGCCGGTACGAGGTAGCTCCGGTCGAAGCGCGCCATCAGCTCGGCGCGCGCGTTGACCTCGGCGAGGGGGATGGGCTCGGTGGCGTGCGCCGCGTCCTGGATGGCCCGGACGGCCGCGGCGGAGGCGGGCGGTGCGGAGGGGACTTCCGCGGACGTCACCGCGGGGGCGGTCTGCCGGACGGCGGCGGTCACACGGACCCCCACGCGGGAGCGGCCTCGGTCGCGGACCCGGCCCGGGCTTCGGTACGGGTCTCCGCCCCGGGTCCGGCTGCGGCCGGGGCGGCGCTCCCCCGGCGGCTTCCCGGCTCGGGCTCCCGGTAGCGGACGTCCACGACCGTCAGGTCGCGCACGTAGTCGACCTCCATGACCGTCCAGTGCATCGGGTCGCCGAGGCGCCGGGCGAGATCGGCGCGGAGGGCGGAGGGGTCGGCGTGCACCGTGTCGAGGGTGACGACGGTGCGGCGGGAGCGCGCGAGGAGACGGGGGTGGTCCGCCGCGTAGACGACGAGGAGCAGGACCGCGCTGAGCGCGGCCGCGAGTCCGAAGGCGAGGTGCGGCAGCCCCGTGATGAGCCCCAGGACCAGGGTGGTGAAGTAGTACGCCACCTCCTCGTGCTGCACGGAGTCCGACCGCAGCCGGATGATCGACAGCACGCCGAACATCCCGAACCCGAGGGCCATGCCGCCGCTGCCGCCGAGCTCCGCGAGGGCCGCGACGACGGTGAACAGGGCGACGTTCAGGGCCAGATAGGCCGGTACGAGGTCGCGCCGCCGGTGCCGGGGGTAGTAGATCGCGAACGTCAGCAGGCACACGGCCACGAGGTCGAGCCCCAGGTGGCCGGCGAGGTGTCGTAGGGAGTCCATCGCTCACTCTCTGTGCGTAGGAAGTACCCGAAACATAGAGAAACGCTGGGTGAACATTCGCTACTTCTGAGTGAACAATGCGCGTCTTTGATGGAACCGGACGGCAAGTGTCCGGATTCCTGCCACGCCTGTCGCGTTCGACGCTCTTGCCCCGGAGGCCACGGATATGACGGTCGCCCCGGGGGCGGCCGCGCACGGGACTGTGACGCCGCCGTCATACCCGGCACACGGGCCGCGCACAATCGCACGCCACGCTTTTCTCTCCGGCCTCTTTCGGGATGAATCATGACAAGTGAGGAGTGAGCGCCCGTGAAACAGGAAATCCGCCGGAGTGCGATGACGGTCCTGGTGGCCCTCGGTGCCGGCGCCCTCTCGCTCTACGTCGCGGTCGCGGGCGACGGGGACGGCTTGACCGTCACGGCCGCGAGCCGCTTCGCCTCCGGCTACGTGCCGTACGCCGTGATCGTCGCCCTGGTGGCCGCCACCGCCCCGACCGCGCTCCACGCGGTCGTACGGGCGGCGGCCTCCCAGCTGATCATGGTGTGGGGCTACTACACCTGGGGCCCGATGGTGACCTTCGCCTCGACCCCCACGATGGCCGCGCACTACGCGGAGAAGTGGACCGGGGTCGCCCTCACCGCGGTCCCCGTCGCGGCGCTCGCCGCCCACGCCACGGGCAGGGGCATGCGGAGCCTGCTGCCGCGGAGGCCCGCCGGCCCGGCATTGCGGGGCTCCGGGCCGGCTCCGGACGCGTGAGGCCGGAGGGGACCCGCCTCCGGATCCGCCGGCGCCGGGAGCGTCCGCCGCCGGGGCCTGTGGGCACGGGAAACTCCAATCCGCTCATAGTGCGGAATAGTGACCCCGCCTCAGGAGTCGATCGTTCCGGTTTGGTTCCAGAGCTTCTGTGCGCCCTGATGGACGGCTTGTCGGTGTGCAGATAATAGGGGCCGCATTCCGGCGGCAGGCCCCTGCGGCCCGCCGCCGGAATGCACCCGTACGCGCAAGAACACCCGGAAACACCGATGGGGGCGTCAATGAACGCTGAGCTG
>NZ_JBAMDC010000457.1:0-4774 GCF_036961605.1 Streptomyces sp. KLMMK | reverse complement strand
CGGGGGCGGCACCGGGGGCGGGCCGGAGGGCAGTGGCCTGAGCAGGGGAGGAGCTACGGCTCCCTTGTTACGAACCGGCGTTCCGCACATGAAAAACATGTGTCGGATTCCTTGACCGAACAAGGAAGATCCACGCATTCTTACCCGCAGGTAAGTTAACGGCCTTTCAGCCCAGCTCCCTGTTCCTGGTCACCCGTGTGCCCACCGCCGGGACCATCCCCCACCAGCGAGGTGTTCATATGAAGCTGCCCTGGAGACCCCTGCGCACCCTGCTCCCCGCCCTGGCTCTCGCCCTCTCGGCCGCCGCCGTCACCGCCCCCGGGGCCGCGGCCGCACCGTCGGACGACGCCCGTGCCGCCGCTGCCGCCGGCACGACCGTCAGCAGCGGCTGGAACGACTACTCCTGCAAGCCGTCGGCCGCCCACCCGCGCCCCGTCGTCCTCGTGCACGGCACCCTCGGCAACTCCTGGGACAACTGGCTCGTCCTCGCGCCCTACCTGAAGAACCGCGGCTACTGCGTCTTCTCCCTCGACTACGGCAAGCTGCCCGGCGTGCCGGTCTTCTACGGTCTCGGCCCGATCGCGAAGTCGGCCGAGGAGCTCTCCGCGTACGTCGACAAGGTCCGCGAGGCCACCGGTGCGGACAAGGTGGACATCGTCGGCCACTCCCAGGGCGGCGCGATGCCGCGCTACTACCTCAACTTCCTGGGCGGCAAGGACAAGGTGAACTCCCTCACCGGCATCGCCCCCAACAACCACGGCACGACGCTGTCCGGTCTGGTCACCTTGATGGACAAGATTCCCGGAGCCCGTAAGGCTCTCGGCGGTCTGACGCCCGGTCTCACCGACCAGGCGATCGGCTCCGACTACCTCAAGCGCATGAACTCCGTCCCCGACACCGTGCCGGGCGTGCGCTACACGGTCATCGCGACCAAGTACGACGAGGTCGTCACGCCCTACACCTCGGGCTATCTGTCCGGCCCCGGCGTGCGCAACATCCTGCTCCAGGACCTCTGCGCCGTGGACCTCTCCGAGCACATCGCGATCGGCACCATCGACCGCATCGTCGCCCACGAGGTCGCCAACGCCCTCGACCCGGAGCACGCCACCCCGACCACCTGCGCCTCCGTCATCGGCTAAATCCACTGGCCCCGGCGCCGCTCATGGGGAAGTCTCCCTCTTCATGAGCACCTCGAACACTGTTCTGCAGGCCGGTGGTGACGTGAGGGTCACCCTGGTCAAGGAGTCCCGGTCCGGCATCGGTTACCCCGCGGTCGTCGTCCGCGACGACGGCACCCACGCCGTCGTGCGCGCACCGTGGGCGGCCCCCTCGGACCGGGACTTCGGCTTCGTCCGCTTCGAACACGGCGACGTCTTCACCGAGCACTACTGGCGCGACCGCTGGTACGCCGTCAAGGAGGTCCGCACCGCCGACGGCACCCTGAAGGGCTGGTACTGCGACATCACCCGCCCCGCACAGATCACCCCGGACGGCATCGTCTCCACCGACCTGGACCTCGACCTGTGGGTCTCGGCGGACGGCACCACGGTGCTCCGCCTCGACGAGGACGAGTTCGAGGAGAGCGGCCTGGAGCAGCACGACCCGGCAGCGGCGGGCCGGGCCCGTGCGGCGCTGGACGAACTGGAGGCCGTGGCCCGTGCGGGCGGGGCGACCGGGCTGGCAGGGCTGCTGGGCCGAGGCGGGCTGCAGGGGTGAGCCGGGCCCGGTGCGGCGGTCACTTGCCGGGCGAATCCCTGGCACGCCGCCTGGGGCCGGCGTGGATCGAGGGCATCGGGCCCATCGAGCTCGACGATGACGAGCGTGCCGCGGCTGCCCGGGCGGACCGCGTGCGGCGTTCCCGCGGGGATCACGTAGAGCCCGCCCGCTTCGACGGGCACCGGCTCGCCCGCGACGTCGAGTTCGAGCCGCCCTTCGAGGACGAGCAGGGCTTCCGGGGCGTCGTGGCTCTCCTCCTCCAGAGGCAGCTCGTTCATGCGCAGCACCTTGATGCAGGCCGGGCCGACGTGCCCCAGCACGAGGGAGTTCCACTCCTGCTGCAGGGCCGCGGCGGTGTCGTTCACGTTGATCGTCGTCACGTCGATGAGGCTAGGCGGGCCGCGGTGCCGATTGGTCGACCGATCGGTAAAGGATGCCGGGCCGGGGCTCGGGTGGGGCGGTCCGTAGGCTGAGGTGAACGACATCGATCCCGTACCCGCGGGTTCGGTTCGAAACGGTGAGCCGGGATACGACCGGACGACAGACTGCTTCGAGGTGAGTGAACTTGACGGATCCGGGCCGGGCCGCGGGCGTGCCCAGTGAAGGCCGGGGAGAGGGCGTCACGGCCCGCCGGCGGATACCCCTGCTCCTCGCGGTGACGGGTGTCGCCTACGCGCTCGACCTGGGCAGCAAGCTGGCCGTGGTCGCCGGGCTGGAGAACCGGGCTCCCGTCCGGTTGATCGGCAGCTGGCTGGAGCTGCAGGTGATGCGCAACCCCGGTGGGGCGTTCGGCATCGCCTCGGCGATGACCATCGTGCTCACGATCGTCGCCACAACCGTCGCGGTGGTGATCGTCCGCCTGTCGCGCAAGCTCTACAGCGCCCCGTGGGCCGTCGCCCTGGGGCTGCTGCTGGGCGGTGCGCTCGGCAATCTGACGGACCGTCTCTTCCGCTCGCCCGGCGGCTTCGAGGGCGCGGTCGTCGACTTCATCTCCGTCAGCGGCTTCAGCGTGATGAACCTCGCCGACTGGGCCATCTTCTGCGGGGGCGTGCTGATCGTGGTCTACTCCTTCCTCGGATGGGAGCTGGACGGCACGGGCAGGGAAACCGGCCGCGAGCGCGCCGAAACCGCCTGACCCTCCTGCCCCGCCGGTCGCCGCCCGGCGCGCACGGTTCGCCGCGCGCCCGGCCGCGCACTGATGAGCCGCTGGCGAACCGGGGCCGGGCCATGGATCCGGTGCGGTGCGGGGGTGGACGCTGTGACTCCCCATCCCTCGTCCTTGAGGAACGTCGTGTCCCTCGTGCCCAGTTACCGGCCGCCGGTCACCGATCTCCCCGAGTCCGAACCCGAACCCGAGCGGGTCAGCCCGCACATCGGCGAAGCCGCCGCGTTCACCGACCGGTGGGTGCGGCGCACCGGGCTCATCCAGTCCTTCTCCGCGCAGCGGCGCTTCCGCCGGGCGCGCTGCGCCGACCTCGCGGCGCGGGTGGCCCCGCAGGCCACGTGCCCGCGGCTGCAGCGGACCGCGGCCTGGATCGTCTGGTTCCACGTCCTGGACGACCGGTGCCGCCATCCCCGCGGGGAGGAGTACGCGTTCGGGTTCGGTGCGCTGCCCGACTTCCTGCCCACGGACGGCGGGCCCACCCCGCCGGCCCGGACGGCCCTGCAGAGGGCCCTCGCCGACGTGTGGCGGATGACGGGCCCGGCGATGTCGCCCGCATGGCGCGAGCGCTTCGCCGCCCGCTTCCGCGAACTCGCCGACCGGCGGCCTCGGGACGCCCTCGCCGCGGGGTCCGCGCTCGACCTCGTCGAGTACGTCTGCGGGTACGAACTCCCGCCGCCCGCACGCGAGCTGGCGTCGTTCCGGGCCGTGTCCGGTGCCGCCACCGCGGTCCTCGCGAGTGACGCCGCGAAAGCAGGCGTGGGGGCGGGAGCGGAAGCCGGTGCGCTCCGGGATGCATTGCGGGATGCGCTCCACCGCTTCGCGGCCGAGGCGGCCCGGGCCGGTCTCCCTCCGGCCGCGCTCCCGGCGGTGTCCGCCTACGCCCACGCCCTCACGCTCTGGGCGGACGGCCGGCTGGCGTGGGCCCTGCACGGCGGCCCGGCCGGGGTGGCCGCCCCCGAGCCCGGCGGGCACCGGCCCCTCCTCCTCGCCGACGACGTCACCGGCGTCCCCGTGGACCTGCTGCGCCCACGGCGTCCCGCGCCACCTCCCGTCCCCTCCACGAGCGGCGGCGCGGGCACCGCCCTACATCGTGGCCGCGAGTAGCTCGCGCGTGTAGGGGGCCTTCGGATCGCCGAACACCTCGTCCCGCGGCCCGCTCTCCACCACGGTCCCGGCCCGCATCACCGCCACCCGGTCGCAGAAGTGCCGGACGACGGCGAGGTCGTGCGAGACGAAGAGGAGGGACAGGCCCAGCTCGTCACGGAGGTCCATGAGGAGGTTGAGCACCTGTGCCTGCACGGAGACGTCCAGCGCCGACACCGGCTCGTCCGCGATGACCAGACGGGGGCGGAGGGCCAGGGCGCGGGCGATGCCGATGCGCTGGCGCTGGCCGCCGGAGAACTCGTGCGGGTAGCGGCCGAGGTGGGCGGCCCGCAGCCCCACCTGCTCCAGCAGCCCGGCGGCCCGGGCGCGGCGCTCCTCCCTGCCGAGGGCGGTGTGCACGCGCAGCGGTGTGGTGACGATCTCCTCGACGGTGCGGCGCGGGTTGAGCGACGCGTACGGGTCCTGGAAGACCAGCTGTACGTCGCGGCTGAGCTCGCGGCGCAGGCGGGTGTCGGCCGCGGCGCGGGAGATGTCCCGGCCGTCGAACCGCACGGCCCCTGACGTGGGGCGCTGCAGCCCCGCGAGGACCCTCGCCGTGGTCGACTTCCCGGACCCGGACTCGCCCACGAGGCCGAGCGTCTCGCCTGCGCCGATGCGCAGGCTGACGCCGCGCACGGCGTGGACGGCGCCGCGCCCTCTCCAAAGGCCCCGGCGCCCGCCGAACTCCACACGGAGATCGACGACTTCGGCGAGGGGCCCGACCGGGCCCGGCTCAGCAGGGGCACTTCC
>NZ_JBAMDC010000456.1:0-4779 GCF_036961605.1 Streptomyces sp. KLMMK | reverse complement strand
CGGGCCGTCGTCCACGGGGTGGTGCTGGCCGCGGCCGCGGGCGTCGCCTTCGGCATGGCCTCCGTCTTCACCAAGGCCGCCGCGCAGGACTGGACCTCCGGCAGGACGGAGTTCTTCGCCTTCACGGCGCTGGTCACCGCCGTCCTCGCCGCGGGCGGCATGCTCCTGTCCCAGGCCTCCTACCGCGGCGCGGGCCTGGCGGCCCCGCTGGCGACGGTGACCACCGTGAACCCCGTGGTGGCGGCGGCCGTGGGGACGGCGGTGCTGGGAGAAACGTTCCGGTACGGGGTGACGGGCGGGCTCCTCGCCGCCCTGGCCGGCACGGTCGCCATAGCCGGCGTGATCACCCTGAGCCGCCTCACCCCACCCGCCGCCACCCTCCCCACCGCCGCCGCCACCCCGACCGTCCCCCGCGCCCGCCGAAGACTCACCCACGCGACGGCGAAACAGGAATAGCCCCATTGAACGGCGGACACGACCCGGCGCCGACTGCGGCTGCAGGGGCGGGGATTCACGGGACGCGCTCCCGAAACCCCTTCCGCAGCAGCGCTGATCAGCCGGGAGGCCGCGTCGGCCGCAGCGATCGGCCGGGGTGGTGTGGCGCGGCGGTGCCGGGCTGAGGGGTTCGGTGGTTCTGCCGGTGTCCGGGGGCCGGACTCCCCTCTGCCGCAGCGGCGGTCAGCCGTGTCGGCGTGGTTCGGCGGTGCTGTGCTGAGGGTTCGGTGGTCCTTGCCGGTGTCCGGGGCCGCCGGGAAATCCCTTCCGCAGCAGCGCTGATCAGCCGGGAGGTCCCGTCGGCCGCAGCGATCGGCCGGGGTGGTATGGCGCGGCGGTGCCGGGCCGGGGCCCGGCTGTCTTGCCGGTGTCCGGGGCGCCGGAACCCCCTTCCGCCGCAATGGCGACCAGCCGCGTCGGCGTGGTCCGGCGGTGCCGGGCCGGTGGTGTGGCTGTCCTTGCCGGTGGTCGGGGCTGCCGGGAAATCGCTTCCGGCGCAGTGGTGATCAGCCGGGATGGTGTGGTCCGGCGGTGCTGTGCTGAGGGTTCGGTGGTCCTTGCCGGTGTCCGGGGCGCTGGAATCCCCTTCCGCCGCAACGGCGATCAGCCGCGTCGGCGTGGTCCGGCGGTGCCGGGCCGAGCGGGAGCCCGGGAAGACGGCCCGGCGTACCCGGGAGGCCGGCGGGGAGTGACGGCGGCGTCGGCCGCGAGCATGGCGGGGCCGCCGTTGTCCGTGAGCGCCCTCCGCGAGGAGGTATGGCCCTGGCGCAGGAAGCACGACACGATGGGCCCGTCCGTCCGGCCCACCCCCTCCGGAGGAGACCCCGTGGACTTCGACGTCGTCGTGGAGATCCCGCAAGGCAGCCGCAACAAGTACGAGATGGACCACGAGCGCGGCCGCATCCGCCTGGACCGGCTGCTGTTCACCTCGACCCGCTACCCCGCCGACTACGGCTACATCGAGCGGACCCTCGGTGCCGACGGCGAACCGCTCGACGCCCTCGTCCTCGCGGGCGAGCCGACGTTCCCGGGGATCGTCATCAGATGCCGCGCCATCGGGATGTTCCGCATGCGCGACGAGAAGGGCGAGGACGACAAGGTGCTGTGCGTCCCCTCGTCCGATCCGCGCCACGAGCACATGAGGGACCTGCGCCACCTCCCCGAGTTCGACCGCCTGGAGATCCAGCACTTCTTCGAGGTGTACAAGGAGCTCGAACCCGGCAAGTCCGTCGACGACGGCGCCCGCTGGGCGGACCGCGCCGCCGCCGAGGCGGAGATTTCCGCCTCCTACGCGCGGGCCGCGGCGGCCGGCGCCGGGCAGGAGCAGGAGCGCCCGGCGCACTAGCCGCCCATCCGGGCTCAGGCCTCCCGGAGCAGCGCCGCGAGGTCCCCGTCCACGTCCAGCCGGCCGCCCTCGCTGCCGGCCGGCACCAGCGCGTAGGAGCGCGCGAGGAAGCGCCGCAGCTCGGCGGTGTCGATCTGCACCATGGCCACGCCCTCGACGGCGTGGAACTCCAGCACCGTGCGGTCCGGCCCGCACGGCCACACGTGGACGTCGCCGCCCCCGGTGGGCGCGATCAGGCCGCAGGCGAGCGTCTCGCGGGCGAAGACCCATTCCACGTCCGCCCCGTCGAGGGAGGCCACGGGCGGGAAGGCGATGTGGACGGCGAAGGGATCGGAGGGTACGTAGCGCAGCTGCGCGGGGACGGCGCGGTCCTGCGGGGCCGACGCAATGAGCCGTGCCTGGACAGCCTGGTCGATGACAGTGGACAACGCGTGCTCCCTCGCGATCGCTGTGATGTGGTGCGGGTCCTTGCGGTGGTACGGGGTGCTGGTGCGGCGGTGGTCGTGCGGGACGTGCGGGTCGTGCGGTTCGTGCTGCTCCTGCCGGCGTCCGGCCGCCGGCCGGATCCGGGAGGGATCCGCCGACTGGAGAGACGCCGTCAGAAGAGACGGCGGTTCGATCGCTGCAGTGCACATGATTCAAGCGTGACCTGCATCACGATCCTTTGATTGGAAAAGACATAAGCCGTCTCAGCCATGAAATCGCTGCCCGTACGCCACTCTGTTCACTACCATTCACTACCGCTGCACCGGCAGTACCGCCAGCACCTCCCACCCCCCGCCGGGGACCGGCCCCGCCGTCAGGGACCCGCCGATCGCGTCCGCCCGCTCGGTGAGCCCGACCAGCCCCAGGCCCCCGGTGTCCTCGGGCGCGTGGGCCGCCGGCCGCCCCGCGGGGCCGTCGTCGCGCACGGAGACGAACAGGCGCCGCTCCTCCTCGCGCAGCGTCACGCGCACGGCCGACGCCCCGGGGCTGTGCTTGGCCACGTTGGCCAGCCCCTCGGCGACGATCCGGTGGACGGAGGCGGCCAGCTCCGGGGCCGTCCCGGAGCCGAAGCGGGGGTCGGCGTCCAGCTCGACCCGCACGGAGCCCGGCCCCGTCCGGCGGAACGCGTCGACCAGCGCGCTCACCCCGTCCAGCCCGGGCAGCGGTGCGCGGTGGGCCTGGTCCTGCTGCAGGACGCGCAGCAGCCGCCGGGACGAGGTCAGCGCCTCGTCGCCGGCCGCCTGGATGTCCCGCAGCGAGGCGGCGACCTGCTCGTCCTTGGCGACGGTGCCGGTGGCCTTGGCCAGCAGCGTCATCGCGGCGACGTGGTGGGAGACGAAGTCGTGCAGCTCGCCCGCCAGCTCCAGGCGCTCGGCGTCACGCGCGGCGGCCACGGCCCGGGCGCGCTCGCCGTCCCGGTGGCGCAGGCACAGGCCCGCCGAGGTGACACCGGCCACGACCAGGGCGTAGACGACGACGGCCGCCCCGGGCGCGTCCGTGTCGCGCACGGGCGCCACCAGCACCCCGGCGGCCAGCGCGACGCCCGTCGGCACGGCGGCCCGCACCGGCGCCCGCCACGTGACGAGGGCGAGCAGCACCAGCAGGGCCGCGCTCTCGGTCAGCCCCCAGACGGGCAGGTGCTCGCCCGCGGCCATCAGGTACCCGGTCGCCGACCAGGACACCGCGATCGCCGCCGCGGCGCGCGCGGCGAGCGGGCCCCGGGGCAGCACGCACAGGGCCACCAGCAGCCCGGCGGCCCACACCACGAGGTGGGCGTGGTGGCCGCCGGTCTGCCCGGGGTGGACGGCTCCCCGCGAGAGCAGGCGGCCCTCCAGCAGCCACAGGCCGCACAGGCCGGCCAGCAGCCAGCCCTGGCGGCGCCTGGCCCGGGACGGGGCGGCGGCGGTCCCGGAGGGGGAGAACGGCAGGGATGTCGGCGTCATGGGCTCACGCTAGGCGGGGGCGCGGAGCGCGGGGATCGCCCGTAAAGCCACACCCGCCCCGGCCGAAAGGATGAATGTTGGACAGCTTGCGCGGCAGCGGGCGGGCAGCGGGCAGGGGCGGGAGCGGAGGACCCGTGGACGGCCCGCCCGGCGTCGGCTAGCTTCCCCGGTCATGAGACGGACGGGGAAGACGTTACGCAGACTGTGCGGACTGACGGGGGCGCTCACCGGCGCCGTGCTGGCGCTGGCGGTCACCACCGCACCGGCCCGTGCCGGGAGCGGGGGCCCGGGCCCGGCGTGGGAGAGCAGGGACGCCGGTGTCGACGCCCGCTTCCGGGGGCTCGCGGCCGTCAGCCGCTCCACGGCGTGGGCCGCCGGCACGAAGGGGACGGTCCTGCTCACCCGGGACGGCGGGCGCAGCTGGCGAAACGTCTCGCCGCCCGGCGCGGGCGCCCTCGAATTCCGCGACGTGGAGGCGTTCGACGGCCGCCGCGCCGTCGTGCTGGCCATCGGCGAGGGCGAGGCGTCCAGGGTCTTCCGCACGGACGACGGCGGCAGCACCTGGACGGAGACCTTCCGCAACACCGATCCGAAGGCGTTCTACGACTGCCTGACCTTCTTCGACCCGCGCCACGGCATCGCCCTCGGCGACCCCGTGGACGGCCGGTTCCGCATCCTCGCCACCGGCGACGGCGGCCGCAGCTGGCGCGTCCTGCCCGCCCGCGGCATGCCGGCCGCACTCCCCGGTGAGGCCGCGTTCGCGGCGAGCGGCCAGTGCGTGGTGAGCTCCGGCAGGCACGACGCCTGGATCGCGACCGGCGGCGCCGCGTCCTCCCGCGTCCTGCACTCCGCCGACCGCGGCCGCACCTGGACCGTCGCGGGCACGCCCGTCCCCGCCGGCGACTCCGCCCGCGGGGTCTTCGGCCTCGCCTTCCGCGACCGGACGCACGGCCTGGCCGTCGGCGGCGACTACCGCACCGGGCAGCCCTCGGAGCGGGCCGCGGCCGTCAG
>NZ_JBAMDC010000455.1:0-4786 GCF_036961605.1 Streptomyces sp. KLMMK | reverse complement strand
CGGGACGAGGTCGCGGAGCTGGGCCGTTCCGTGCACCACATGGCGACGTCGCTGGCGGCGCGCGTGGAGGCGGAGCGGGAGTTCACGGCGGACGTGGCGCACGAGCTGCGGACGCCGGTGGCCGGGCTCGTGGCCTCGGCGGAGCTGCTGCCGCACCCGCGGGCGGTGGAGATGGTGCGCGAGCGCGCGCAGACGATGCGGGTGCTGGTGGAGGACCTGCTGGAGGTGTCCCGGCTGGACGCCGGCCGGGAGCGCGCCCAGCTGGACGCCGTCGAGCTGCCGTCGCTGGTGCGCGGGATCGTCAAGCGGGCGCAGGGCCAGCGCGGGGTCGACGACGTGGTGGTCGAGGTGGTCGGCGAGGGCCGCATCGTGGCGACGGACGCCCGCCGCGTGGAGCGCATCCTGGTGAACATCCTGGCCAACGCGGCGAAGCACGGGAAGCCGCCGATCGAGGTCACCGTGGAGGGCACGCGGATCGTGGTGCGCGACCACGGCGACGGCTATCCGCCGGACCTGGTGGACCAGGGCCCGCGCCGGTTCCGTACGGCGGCGCCGGAACGCGGCACGGGGCACGGCCTCGGGCTGACGATCGCGGTGGGCCAGGCGGTGGTGCTGGGGGCGCGGCTGGAGTTCGGCACGGCGCGGGGCGGGGGCGCGCAGGCGATCCTGGACCTCCCCGAGGCGGAGGCTCCTGCGGAGGGCGAGTGACGACCCGTCCCGCCTGGATCCGCCGGGCCCGGCGAATCCAGGCAGACCGGCGAATCCAGGCGGGCCCGCCGGCCGGCTACAGGCCCAGGTCCTTGATGATCTTCGCTACGTGGCCCGTGGCCTTCACGTTGTAGAGCGCACGCTCCACCTTGCCGTCCTCGTCGACGATCACCGTCGAGCGGATCACCCCGGTGACGGTCTTCCCGTACAGCTTCTTCTCGCCGAAGGCGCCGTACGCCTCCAGGACCTTCTTCTCCGGGTCGCCGACGAGCGTGACCTTGAGGCTCTCCTTCTCGCGGAACTTCGCGAGCTTCTCCGGCTTGTCGGGGGAGACGCCGATCACGTCGTAGCCCTGGCCGGCGAGGAAGTCGAGGTTGTCGGTGAAGTCGCAGGCCTGCTTGGTGCAGCCGGGGGTGAGCGCGGCGGGGTAGAAGTAGACGATCACCTTGCGGCCCTTGCGGTCCGCGAGCGAGACCGGGTTGCCGTCGGCGTCGGGAAGGGTGAAGGCGGGGGCGGTGTCGCCGGGCTGCAGTCGCTCGCTCATGGCTCTCCTCGGGTCGTGGGCCTGCGTCCCGAGCGTAGTCACCGGCCCGATCGGGGGTGCCGCGGGGCACGGGGTCCGGCGAGCTGACAGACTGTCGTCATCACTCATCATCACTCTTATCGAGACGACGGAGGCAGCGCGGTGTCGGATGCCAGGACCCCTGCGCAGATCGAGGCGGACATCGCCCGCAGGCGGAACGAGCTCGCCGTGACGCTCGACGAGATCGGCGTGCGGATGCACCCGAGCACGATCGTGGGCGACGCGAAGGCGAAGGTCGCCGCGAAGGTGGACCACACCGCGGGCCGTGCCTGTGCGGCGGCGCACCGGCTGGTGTCGGACGCGAAGGCGCGCTTCACGACGGAGGAGGGCGCTCCGCGGCTGGACCGGATCGTGCCGGTGGCGATGGTCGCGGTGGGCGTGCTGGGTCTGATCGCCGTGTCGTCGAAGCGCCGCGGGGCGTAGGTCACATCCACGGATCCGTGATCCGTGGCCGCGGGGCCGGGTGCGGGCGGGTACGGTCGTCTGCGTGAGTACGAACCCCAGCCACGACAAGCTGCCCATCCGGATGCTGCACGACCGCGTGCTGGTCCGGACCGACATCCCGGAGGGCGAGCGCCGGTCCTCCGGCGGCATCGTCATTCCCGCGACGGCGGCGGTGGGCCGTCGGCTGGCCTGGGCCGAGGTCGTGGCGGTCGGGCAGAGCGTGCGCACGGTGGAGCCGGGCGACCGGGTGCTGTACGACCCCGAGGACCGGGCCGAGGTGGAGGTCCGGGGCGTGGCGTACGTGCTGATGCGTGAGCGCGATCTGCACGCCGTGGCCGCGGAGCGGCTGGAGGGCTCGGAGGACTCCACGGGCCTCTATCTGTAGTACGCCCCTTTTGGTACGGTTGTCTGAACCCGACGAGACGCGCCGTACCGGGTCAGGACAAGACGACGCACCCCTGGAAGCTCTCGTCCACGGAGGTGCCGTCATGGCATGGGTCCTGCTCGCCGTCGCCGGTCTGCTCGAGGTCGGCTGGTCGATCGGCATGAAGTTCACCGAAGGGTTCACCCGGCTGTGGCCGAGCGTGTTCACCATCGCGGGTATCGCCGCCAGCATGCTGCTGCTGTCGCAGGCGGCGAAGTCCCTCCCCATCGGTACGGCCTACGGCGTGTGGGTCGGCATCGGCGCGGCCGGTGCGGCGGTCCTGGGCATGCTGGTCCTGGGCGAGCCGGCCACGGCCGCGCGGATCTTCTTCATCGTGCTGTTGCTCGTGGCGGTGGTGGGCTTGAAGGCGACGTCGGGCCACTGAGCGACCGCGGGGGGCCGGGGACGCCCCCCCGCACCCGTGCTCAGTAGTCGCCGCCCAGCAGATCCCGGTCCAGGCCGCCGACCCCTCCCCCGTCCTTCGGCTCGTTCGGGATGAACGTGGGGAACCCCGGCAGCGACGGCGGTGACGGCGGCCCCGTCGGGAAGCCCGGCGGCGGCCCGGTCGGCGGCAGCGGCGGGAGCGACGGCGTGGGCGGCCCGGTGGGCGGCGCCGGCGGCGTGGGCGGCGCGGGGATCTCCGGCGGCGTCGAGGTCACCGGCGGCTCCATGGTCGGGATGCGGGCGCCGCTGTCCAGCTCCAGGTCGAAGTCCTTGACGGAGGTGCCCCGGAGGGCGGCGGCGGTGTAGGCGGCCCAGATGTCGGCGGGGAAACCGCCGCCGTTGATGCGGGCCTGCCCGGCGGCCCCGTAGAGGGACTTGTGCTCGCCGGTATCGGAGTCCTGGCCCATCACGGCGACGACGGTCGCGAGGTCGGGGGTGTAGCCCGCGAACCACGCGGCCTTGTCGTCCTCGGCGGTGCCGGTCTTGCCCGCCGCGGGCCGCCCCGCGGCCTGCGCGCCGCGGCCGGTGCCGTTCTCGACGACGCTCTCCAGGATCGAGGTCGTGGTGTCGGCGGCCGTGCGCGTCACGGCCTGCTTCACGTCCTTGCCCGGCAGCGGGACGATCTCGGCGCCCTTGGCGACCTTGTCGACCAGGGTGTACGCGCCGTGCCGCCCGTGGTTGGCGAGCGTCGCGTACGCCTGGGTCATGTCCAGGACGCTGGCGTTGGCGACGCCGAGCGCGATGGAGGGGGTCGCGGTCAGGTCGGGGGTGTTCTCGGGGATGCCGAGGGCGACGGCGGTGTCCTTGACCTTGGCCGGGCCGACGTCCTGGGCCATCTGGGCGTAGACGGCGTTGACGGACAGGTCGGTGGCCTTGGTGACGGTGATCCGTCCGTAGGAGATGTCGTCCTCGTTGGCGGGGGCGTAGCCGACGGGCCCGTCCGGCCCCTGCACGGGGCGCTTGTTCGTGCCGTCGTAGAGCGTGTACGGGGTGATGGTGCGCCCGTCCTGCGTGGACGCGTCGTTGGCGACCGCGGAGGTGAAGACGAACGGCTTGAAGGTGGAGCCGACCTGGAAGTCGTGGCGGGTGGCGTTGTTGACGAACTGCTTGGTGTAGTCGATGCCGCCGTAGAGGGCGACGACCCGGCCGGTGCGCGGGTCGATGGAGGCGCCGCCCGCCCGCACGTACCGGTCGACCGTGCGGTTGTCGCTGAGCTCGTCCATCAGCTGCTTCTGGACGGCGCTGACGAAGGCTTCCTCCTTCTTCTTCTCGATGGTCGTGGTGATGCGGTAGCCGCCGCGGGCGAGCGTCTGCTCGTCGACGATCTTGTTGCTGGTGAGGTAGTCCTTGACCGCCTCCACCAGATAGCCGCGCTGGCCGGACATGCCGAGGCGCGCCCGCGCCTTGCCGGGGGAGGGGAACTTCATGGCGTTGCGCTCGTCCTGGCTCAGCCACTTCTTCTTGACCATGCCGTCGAGGACGTAGTTCCAGCGGGCGGTGGCGCGCGCCTGGTTCTCGGGGTGGGCGCCGACGTCGTACAGGCTCGGGGCGTTGAGGAGCGTGGCGAGGTAGGCGCCCTCGGCGGTGTTCAGCTTGTCGGAGTCCTTGCCGTAGTACGCCTGGGAGGCGGCCTGGATGCCGTAGGCGTTGCGGCCGAAGTAACTGGTGTTCAAATAGCCTTCGAGGATGTCGTCCTTGCTCTCCTCGCGGTCCAGCTTGATGGCGATGAAGAATTCCTTCACCTTGCGGGTGATGGTCTGCTCCTGACCCAGGTAGTAGTTCTTCACGTACTGCTGGGTGATGGTGGAGCCGGACTGCTTGCCCTTTCCGGTGACGGTGTTCCAGGCGGCGCGGAGCATGGCCTCGGGGTTCACGGCGGATTCGGAGTAGAAGTCGCGGTCCTCGGCGGCGAGCACGGCGTGCTGCACGGTGCGGGGCACCTTGCTGAGCGGCACGCTCTCGCGGTTGACCTCGCCGTCGCGCGCCAGCTGGCTGCCGTCGGCGTAGAGGAAGACGTTGCTCTCGGCGACCGCGGCCTGGTTGGCGGCGGGGATCTGCACGAGCATGTAGCCGGCGATGAGGCCGCCCGCGACGAGGAGGACGAGGAGCAGGAAGGCGCCCAGCACCATCCGCCAGGTGGGCAGGAGGCGCCGCCAGCCGGTGCGGCGGCGGCCGTTGCGGCC
>NZ_JBAMDC010000454.1:0-4800 GCF_036961605.1 Streptomyces sp. KLMMK | reverse complement strand
CTAGTAGGGCTTGGTCAGGTTGGGTTGCCGGTGGCGTGTCCTGATAATCGGTTCGTCCGTTGATCGGTTGTGACGCCTGAGGAGCTGGCTGCGGTCCGGTGCGATCTGGAGGACTTCGCGGAGGATGTGTTCGAGCCGTTCGCACGGGCGGATCAGCGTCGGTGGGGCGGGGTCTACCTGCGGGGGCTGCTGCTGGACGGGCAGCGTAAGTCGGTCAAGCCGATGGCGGCCCGGCTTGGCGAGGAGGGCAACCGGCAGGCGCTGGCCCACTTCATCACGACCAGTCCCTGGGACCCGGCGCATGCGCGGGCCCGGCTCGCCTGGAAGACGGAACAGGCCATCAGGCCGGCTGCGCTGATCATCGATGACACAGGCTTCCTTAAGGACGGTGGAGCCTCGGCGTGTGTGTCGCGGCAGTACACCGGCACTGCTGGGAAGGTCACCAACTGCCAGGCCGGGGTATCGCTTCACCTGGCCTCCGACCATGCCTCGGCGGCTGTCGACTGGCGGCTTTTCCTGCCGGAGACCTGGGATCCGGCCTCGCCGAAGGCCGATCCGGACAAGGTCGGCCGACGCGCGAAGTGCGGCATCCCGGCCGGCACCGGGCATGTCGAGCGGTGGCAGCTGGCCCTGGACATGATCGACGAGACACGGTCGTGGGGCATCGACGTGCCCCTTGCCATCGCCGACGGCGGCTACGGGGACACCGCGGCGCGGCCTTCCGGTTCGGTCTCGAGGAGCGCGGGCTGCACTAAGTGGTGGGCATCTCCACCACGGTGACCGCCCACCCGGGTGACGCCGTGCCCGCTGTCCCGTGCTACAGCGGGCACTGCCGCCCGCCGACGGTGAAATACCCCGACCCCGCCAGGAGTGTGAAACAGCTGGTCATCGACGCCGGACAGGGTGCGGCCCGGCCGGTGCAGTGGCGGGAGGGATCTCGGCCGGGCACGGGCCGCAGCGGCCTCAAGCGCATGTACGGGCGGCTCGTCGCCCTACGTGTCCGTCCCGCCGGCCGCAAGTCCCGCCAGGCCGCCCGCGGTCCGGAACTGCCCGCGTGCTGGCTGCTGGCCGAATGGCCGCCGCCGAACCGGATCCGGTCCAGTTCTGGCTCTCCAACCTCCCCGCGGACACCCCGCTCACCACCCTCGTGCGGCTCGCGAAGCTCCGCTGGCGGATCGAGCACGACTACCGCGAGATGAAACAAGCCCTGGGACTCGCCCACTTCGAGGGCCGCACCTGGAACGGCTGGCACCATCACCTCACCCTCATCTCCGCCGCCCACGCCTTCTGCACCCTCCAACGCCTGGCCCGCGCCCCAAAAGAAACGGCGCAAGTAAAGGATGGTGGCCATGATGGCATGGCTGGCGGTTCGATCACCAAATCCTGACGGGGGTTTCCTCTTTGAGGAGCTTTGCTAGGCCTCCCTTACTGCTGTACTGTGAAACATTTAGATAGAATTCTGTTTCCTGGTAGGCGGGAGGAGGCGCCCAATTTCCACCCGCAGCGGAATACGGCTTAACGATGTCCTTAGGATGGTCATCCTCATCGATGGCATGCACTAGCTTCCCGTCCTTTTCCTCAACTACAAATCCCGTAGTTGAAATGAGTGGCCCATCGCTTCGCTTCGAGAACTTCAAGGTTTTCCCATTATACTCAGTGGGAGCAGCGCCAAGGTAGAACACAAACGGCTTCGACTTGTTCATGCACAAGAACTTTCCGTCAGGCGCTTGCAAGTCGAACAAGTTTCCTTCAGGGTGTCCTATAGCCTTGAACATCAATCCTCCAGAAGGATGGCTGACCGCTCCGGCGGAGTCGATAGATATCAACTGACTGGAAGACTTCCCTAGGTATACGTATTCCTCTGGGGGTTTGATGTGGCGGGCGACTTTCTCTGCCATCAGGAAGGTCTCTCGGAGCACGGCTCCACTATGAAAGACCGGCACATTGCCAAAACGGCTCTCGTAATCGGTACACCTTCCCAGCCTGCCGTGAAAATGACCGACAAATATAGCGCGCACTACCCCTCCGGTGATCAGGTCCTTGAAACCAGGAGGCGCTTCCCAATGCTCGCAAGGGTCGTGAAAATTCAGAACTACGGGGATATTCTCACTCTTCGCCTTGCCGAGCCTCTCCTTGAGCCAGTTAAAGCCTGAGCAGATGTCAAAACACTCCTCCATACCGCCAGTGATATCCTCGAGGAAAAAGCCTTTGGCGCTGACCGAGTGAGTGGGATCATTATTCATCTGAATAAACCTGATGCCACCCTTGTCAAATTCATAGGCAAAGGACCCTGAGAATGTTTCGACCCTCGTTTGCAGAAAATGGTCAACTTTACTGCTTCGGTCGTAGCAATTGATTACCTTGTAGCGCCTCACTTCGTCGTCGTAATAGCACATCATGTTTATGAAGCAGTTATTCGAGGCGCACTGGCCCACATTGTTCAAGTAGTCGTGGTTCCCTAGCCCGGCGTAAATGTTCAGACTTCCGAAGATTTCCTTGTATTTATCGAGCTCGCCAGTGTGGCCGAACTCGGTCAAATCGCCATTCATTATCGCGAAACCCGGGTTGCGGGATTTTACCGCGGAGACAGTGTTTCTGCTTGCGGATTCCGACCGCCCCGGGTTTCCGTAAGCAGACTCTTGCCCTGAAGATTCGTCGTAGCTTCTCGGGTATTGCGGATCCGACAGCACCGCAAATGTTTCGTCTCCCATATCTCGCACCCTTCCTGTGGGGTCATATCGCTTGGGACTTTCGCGAGGGTCAGAAATCCCTGGTGTATGCGATCACCTCTGGGCCCGTTGGGCGCCCTGCCTTAGAGCTTCAGCCGGTTTTCCTACTGCGGCCATTGCCACTTTTCCTCCGACTGACTGCTGGCGCCGAGTGGCGGCCGAACTTCTCCTGGTGATCACTGGTTTGTTCCTCCTGAGATTCTTACAGAAGCGAGATACCTCTGCATCTTGAGCTCTTCTCTTGCTCCTACTGAGCCTCTTTCATCCTAAATTCTCGCTGGTCAGGAGAGTGTGGATGGCGGTGATGATGCGGTTGGTCGAGCATCGGACTCGGCGGAGGATTCGCCACTGCTTGAGCCAGGCGAAGGCGCGTTCGCCGGGTGGCGGAGACGTGCGTGCATGCGGTTGAACTGCTGCTAGTGGTCAGGGAGTTCGCGGTGGCTGTAGGGGGTGCGGACGGTTGAGCCGGCTCCCTTGTAGGCGCGGTCGGCCAGGACCAAGGTCTCTCTGGTCAGGCAGGCCTGGAGGATGCCGTGGGCCCGGGACGCGGTCAGGTCATGGGTCCGTCCCGGCAGCGCGGGCAAGAACCACAGCGGTGTACCGTCCGGACGGGCGATGACCTGCACGTTCATGCCGTGCTTCCGGTGCTTCTGGTTGTAGTATGGCTCGTCTGCCTTGATGCGGTCAGTGGGGATGAGAGTCCCGTCAACAATGAGGAAGTCGCCTTCACCCAGACCCACCAGAGCCTCATGGAGACCGGGTGCCCAAGAGGCCAGGAATTCGAGGGTTCGACGTACCGCCAGGCCGTCGTGGTGGAGACCCTGAGCCTCCTGCCACCTGCGCGAACGTCTCGTTCTTCCGTAGATGGGCCAGCACCAGCAGAGGGCCTGCTTGAAAGACCCACCGTGAGTTCACCCGTCCACCGGCGGGCGTGGGCCGGCCAGGAGACAGCTCGACCAGCTCGTTCGGTGTCTCACCACGACGGCCTGGTGGTACGTCGACGAGACCCTGGAGTTCCTGGCCTCCTGGGCACCGGGCCTGCGCGAGGCCCTCACCAGTCTGGGTGAAGGAGGCTTCGTCATTGTTGATGGGACGCTGATCCCAGCCGCCCGCGTCAGGGCGGACGAGCCGTACTACTCGCACAAACGCAGGCGGCCATGGGATGAACGTTCAGGTCATTACCTCACCCGCCCAGACGGGTCTGCGCTGTGGTTCTCCGTGGCCTGCCGGGACGGACCCATAACCTGACCGCAGGCCGCCCGCACGGCATCATCGAAGCCTGTCTGATCAGGGAGATCCTGATGCTGGAGGGACGACAGTGCAACCGGAGCCGAACGGGTGTCCCTTGGGTTGGGGGCAATTTCGGCAGGAGTGGGATGTGGTGACGGATGGCCTGTCTGGTCCCACCACAGCCAGTGGGTAGCGAATGGAGGGGATGCACGGAGGGCTAAGCGGCCGGCTACAGTGGCCGGGGTAGCGGCGGACCTGGTAGTCGTCCAGGCCGCATTCCTGCTTCGCGCTCTGGAAACATTCCTCGACGGCCCACCGGCTGCAGGCGACGGAGATCAGCTCGTCCCGAGCGGTCTGGGTGGGGCAGTAGGCGATGTAGTAGGAGATCTCCTCGGGCCGGCGGACGCTGCGGCGGGCGATGACCCAGTGTCGGCGGTCTTCGCGATGCCAGGGCCGGACCTCGACACGGGCCCATTCATAGGCGCGTGGGCCGTGTGCGCCCTGGCCGCATGAGCGCCGTTTCCATTTCTGCAGTGGCAAGCCGGGGAATAGGTCGTGGACAGGATGGCCGGTGGACTAGCGGGTGACGACGGTGTTGTGCCGGGTGGTGGCCATGACGTGGAAGACGTCGGCCTGTTCCAGCTCGAAGCGCCAGCCCTGGCTCTAACCGTAGGCGGCGTTCGCCGTCACCCAGCCGAACGGGATCCGGTCCCTGATCGCCCGGCGGACCATCGCCTTGGCTATGGCAACCTTCGTCTCGAAGGTGACACTGTCGTCGATGCCGGCTTGCCGGTATCTGTCCCGGTCGTCGGTCCATAACGTGGGCAGATACAAGCGGCGG
>NZ_JBAMDC010000453.1:0-4801 GCF_036961605.1 Streptomyces sp. KLMMK | reverse complement strand
GGGTCGGCAGCGCCGAGTGGAATCTCCTCACCGACGAGGCCACCTGGTCCGACGAGCTGTTCCCGCTGTTCGGCCGCCGCCCCGAGGACGGCCCGCTGACGCTGGACGAGCTGCCCTCCTGGCTGCCCGAGGAGGACCGCGGGCAGCTGACCGCGATGGTCACCGGCTGCCTGATCGACGGCAAGCCCATCGACGGCGAGTTCCGCATCGTGCGCGGCGACGGCTCGGTCCGCACGGTGCACATGATGGGCGAGCCCGTCCTCGGCTCCGACGGCTCCACGGCCTCCATGTGGGCCGTCTTACGGGACGTCAGCGAGCTCCGCCGCAGCCGCGAGGCCGTGGACGAGACGTGCCACTCGCTGCAGCGCCGTCAGCACCTCGCCCAGGCCGAGCGCCGGCTCGCGGTCGAGCTGCAGGAAGCCGTGCTGCCACCGTGGCGCGGCTCCCTGTGCTTCCCCGAAGGCGGCACCGCCCCGTCCGACGGCTCCCGTGGCACCCTCGACCTCGCCGCTCACTACCTCCCTTCCGCCAGCAGCGCCCTCATCGGCGGCGACTGGTTCGATGCCCTGCGGCTGCCCGCGGGCCAGACCCTGCTCAGCGTCGGCGGTCTCACCGGGCACGGCGCCACCGCCACCTCCGGCATGGCCATGCTGCTGGGCGCGCTGCGCGGCATGGCCGTGACCGGTGCCGACCCCGGCCCGCTGATGGGCTGGCTCAACCACCTCCTCGACGCCTCCGCGCAGCCCGCCCTGGGCAGCGCGGTCTGCTGCCGTTACGACCCCGCGACCCGCACCCTGACCTGGTCCCAGGCGGGCCACCCCGCGCCCCTGCTCTTCCGCCGGGGGAAGGGCCGTGCGCTGCAGCCGCCGGAGGGCATGCTGCTCGGGGCCGTCTCCGACGCCGCGTACGGACAGGCGGAGGAGCTCCTGGAGCCCGGTGACGTCCTCCTCCTGCACACCGACGGGCTCTCGCCCCACAGTGCCGGTCCGATCACCGAGACCGTCACCGACAGACTGCTGGGCTTCGCCCCCCGGTTCGCCACGGCGAAGTGCGCACAGGAGTGCGTACGGGCCGTGCTGGAGGAGTTCGGCGGCAAGGAGCGCGAGGACGACGCCTGCCTGCTGATCGGGCGCGTCAACGACTGAGACGATCGAACGGCTGAAGACCATGGAACGGCTGAGACCGTTGTGAGCGGCTGAGGCCGCCACGGCCCGGATCACGGCCCGCTTCCGCTGCCGGGACCGCCCGGCGCGTGCCCCGGCGGCTTACACCGCCATCCCCTTCCCGCCGGCGCCGCCACCCTTCTTCGGCTGCGCCTTGGGGGCCTTGGGCAGGGCCTGTTTGATCTCCTGCCGGAGATCCTCGATCCGGGCGTATCCCGCGTACTTCCCCGTTAGGCGGTACATCTCACGGAGCCGGTCCCAGGTGCGGTGCGAGGAGGTCTCCCCGATCGACACCAGGGCCAGCCGGGCGTAGGTGTCCGCCTGCTCGGGGTCATTGCTGATGAAGCAGGACGACGCCATGGAGATGTAGTCGAAGATCATCGACCTCTGGTGGCCGCTTCTGCGCAGGGCCAGGGCCTCCTTGGCGTGCTGCTGGGCGATGGCCGCGGCCGCGGGGTCGTGCTCGGCGAGCGTGCGGTAGGCCAGGGCCTGCATGCCGTGGAGGTCGGCCTCGTCGAAGGTCTGCATCCAGCTGGGGGGCGGTACGTCTCCCTTGTCCGAGACGAACAGCTCCTCCGCTTCGCCGAGCGTCCTGCGCATGGCCTGGCCGCGGCCCATCGACGCCTGTGCCCAGGCCTCGATGGTGTTGAGCATGGCGCGGGTGCGCGGGAGGGTCTCGCCCCCGGAGCCGGAATTGGCGAGCTTCATCAGATCGAGGGCGTCCTCGGGCCGTCCGAGGTGCACCATCTGGCGGGCCGCGCGGGAGATCGCCTCGCCCGCACGGGGACGGTCGCCGCCCTCGCGGGCGGCATGGGCGGCGATGACGAAGTACTTCTGCGCGGTGGGCTCGAGGCCCACGTCGTGGGACATCCAGCCGGCGAGCACCGCGAGGTTCGCGGCGACCCCCCAGAGCCTGCGCTGCAGGTGCTCGGGGTGGTGGTAGGAGAGCATGCCCCCCACCTCGTTGAGCTGGCCGACCACCGCCTTGCGCTGCAGCCCGCCGCCGCGGGCCGAGTCCCAGGCGCGGAACACCTCGACCGAGCGCTCCAAGGCGTCGATCTCCGTGGAGCCCACCGGCGCGGCCTCGTAGCGGTCGAGCCCGGCGGTTTCGGCGTGGACGGCGTCCCTGTGCAGCGGATCGTCGAAACGGGGGGAGTCGGAGGCGAGGACCGGATCGGAGTGCAGCCAGTCGTGCATGGCGCTGCTGAGTGCTGAGCCTGCGGCGAGCGCGGCGCCCGCACCCACCAAGCCGCGTCGGTTGAGCATGAGGTCCATTCCCGTGAATTCGGTGAGGACCGCGGCGGTCCGCTCGGGCGGCCAGGGAAGGCCGTCCGAGGACTGCCCCCTACCCGCGCGCCCTCGCCGACCGAACCCGAGGTCCTCGATGGTCACGACACGGCCGAGTCGCTCGGTGAAGAGGGCTGCCAGCACCTTGGGCACGGGATCGCGCGGGGACTCCCCCATGTCGATCCAGCGCCGCACCCGCGAGGTGTCGGTCGCCAGCTGCGGGTGGCCCATGACGGCCGCCTGCCGGTTCACGAGCCTCGCCAGTTCGCCCTTGGACCATCCGGCCAGGCCGAACAGATCCGCGAGGCGGGTGTTGGGTTCCCTCGTCACGTCAAGCCCCCAGGTTCTCGGCTGACTTGAAGGTAGCGGGCCGTCATGGGCCAGGCGAGTATTCGCCAGGGTTCGCCAGGGTCCGCCACATGGTGTGCCACCCGCGGGCGGGTGTGATGTAGGAACGCGCCACCCCGGCCGCCGCCAGTCGGCCGAACCGGCCGGTAGCCGGACGCCCGAGAGGGACCGTCCGGAGCCCGGCCGCGGACCACGTGCATTCCCCAGGGTGCACGCCGGCCCGGGGACCGGGGGAGCGCGGCAACTCGTCGGCACACGAAGGGATCCGTTCCGCTCATGTATGCAGCCTCGTCCTCCGTGTCCGCCCCGCCCCGGCTCCGCCCTCCCCACGCCGGCGGCGGACCGTACCTCGACCCCTCCCACGCCGCGGGGGCTGCCTTCGGGGGCGGACGGGCCCGGCGGTCCCCGGGGCTGGGGGGGCAACCGCTCAGCGGGAGAATCGACTTGTCCGGCCCTCAGGGCACGCAATTGCGCACGGTGATCGCCGCAGTGCACCGCATCTGCCCGGAGTTCAACCCCGTCCAGGTCCTGCGCCGCAACGGGCGCTCGGTCCTGCTGGTCGGCTCCACGGGCCGCACCACGGCAGTGGCCAAGTGTTTACTGGATCATTCACCGTCCTGGACCGAGCGGTTCCGGCACGAAATAGCTACATACCGTGCGTTCGTCCGCCACCGTCCGCCGGTGCGGGTGCCGCGGCTCATCGCCGCGGACCCCGACAACTGCACGCTGGTGATCGAGCGCATGCCCGGGCGTCCCGCCGCCCTGCAGCGGCACCCCTCGGAGGCGCCGCCCCGTGCAGATGTGCGAGCCGCACTCGGCGCGATCTGCAGGGTCAACCTCTGGCGCCCGCCGGCCGGCATGTTCGACATGCCGCTGGACTACGGCAAGCGCATCGCCCGCTACCACGAGCTGGGCCTGCTGACCGACCGCGACATGGGCGATCTGCAGAAGCTGCTGCACGGGCTGGCCCATGTCCAGGGGCAGTTCTGCCACGGTGACGCCCAGCTGTCCAACATCCTCCTGGCCCCCACCGGCCCCGTGCTGGTGGACTGGGACCAGGCGGGCTGGTATCTCCCGGGCTACGACCTCGCCACGCTGTGGACGGTCCTCGGCGACGCGCCCGCGGCGCGCCGCCACATCAGCCAGGTCGCCCAGCAGGCCGGCACGGTGCAGCGTGACGCCTTCCTGGTGAATCTCATGCTCGTGCTGACCCGCGAGATCCGCACCTGCGAGACGGCCGTACAGCGAGCCGTGGACGAGCCGGCCGCGGCGGCACCCGGCGCGGCCGAGTCGGGTGAGGAGCAGCGGCTGCTGCTGCGCCGCCTGCACGACGACTGCGCACTCGCCAGGCGCGCCGTCCGGGCAGCGGTCGGCACCCGCTGACCCACCGCCTCCGCCCCTCCACGACACGCCGCGCACGCTGCGCGGCGTGTCGCCGTCTTCTCCGGAGGGAAGGTGCCGGGAAGCAAGAGGCGCAGCAGCAGCCGTGGGCAACATGCATCGCAGCAGCATGATTGACGGAACGTCCGCCAGGGGCTACCTCTGGTTACGTCCGGTCCCGCACGCCCGATCGCGCCCCAGACCGTTCCCGCGCGTGACACGGGCCGCCCCGAGGAGGCTGCATTGCGAGGATCCGCTCCCCGACCGTGGACCGCCCTTCTCAGACCACGGCGAAGAAGACAGGCCGCGTTCAGGGCGGCCGGAGTCATGGCTTCGGCCGCCCTGTTGCTGCCCCTGGCGTCTCACGCGACCGCCACTCCCACGGCCACGGACCGGCAGCCGCGCTCCGGCGCCCTGCAGCGGGCCTTCGCCGAGGCCTCCCGTGAGTACCGGGTCCCGCAGAGCGTGCTGCTGGGGGTCTCCTATCTGCAGTCGCGCTGGGACGCCCACGGCGGTGCGCCCAGCGTCACCGGCGGCTACGGCCCGATGCACCTCACCGATGCCGTCCACGCCCTGGCCGAGGCCCCGCATCACAGCGACGGCCGTGAGGACCCGCGGGGCGA
>NZ_JBAMDC010000452.1:0-4805 GCF_036961605.1 Streptomyces sp. KLMMK | reverse complement strand
TACGACGCCGGCTCGCCTGCCCCCGCCCTGTGGGGCCTCCTCGGCCTCTACGCAGTGTGCGCGGCGGTCATATGGACGGTGTACGCCCGCCGCGAACCGATGCCGACGGCGCACCGCTACCGAACGGGCTCGGGCAAGCCCGTACACCCTTGACGGCCGCGGCGACGATCGGCCAACGCCACCGTGGGGCAAACGGTGCGCCCCCAGCCCCTGAACCCGCCGCCACGGCGCGGACATGCGGCGCCGAACGGGTTCAGCTGCGTCGGGCACCGCCGAACACGACCGTCGTGGCCGATCGCCGTCGCGGCGGAAGGAGGGCGCGGAGGCGCCCTTCAACCCGACCACCGTCGGACCACGGCGAACAACCACCGTGGCACGGACCGGCAATGCCGAACCGACGACACAGGCGCACTCAGCACCGCCGGACACCACCGTCGTAGCCGATCACCGTCGCGGCCGAAAGAAGGGCGCGGACGGCGCCCTTCAACCCGGCCACCGGCAGGCCGCCAAAGAGGCCCGCGCGTCTGAAGGACCGCCGCCGTGGTGGTCGGCCGCCACGGCGTGGAGCGGCGGTGTCGAGCAAGCCCGTGCAGGTGGGCTCGATGCCGTCGAGCAGCGACCTCGCGGCCGGTCGGACGGTGCCCTTCGGCCCCGTCGCAGGCTGTACCGGTCAGGGCGAGGCCGTCGTGGCGTGGGTCAGTTCCACTTGCAGGTGCGGGGTGTCGTGGGCGTGGCCGTGGGCGGCTATGTGGCCGTCCGGGCGGATCAGGTAGTAGCCCGGGTGGTGGCAGTGGGTTGTGGGGGCTGTGGTGGTCAGGGGGAGGCGGTACGGGCGTATGCGGCGGTGGGTGGCGGCCAGTTGGGCGGCCTTCGCCGCCCACGGCGGTGGCGTCCCCGGGTGGAGGACCAGGGCCAGCGCCCACTCCGACGGGTCCGTTTCCGGGCCGCTGATGCCGTGGGCGAGGGCGAGCCCGCGGGGGAAGAGGGCCCCGGCCCGTACGCCGCCCGGCAGGCGGCAGGCCGCCGGGCGGGCCGGCTCCTGCGTGGCGCGCCGCGGCCGGTACGCGAGGCGGTGCCCCGCCATGACGGGCGCGTAGAAGCGCGTGACCACCCCCGTCCGCTCCAGGAGCCGGAACGCGGCGTCGCGGACGGCGACCCGCACCCGCCCGTCGGCCATCCACACCCGCGTCTGCAGGCCGGTGTCGCGCACGATGCGCCGCGTGGCTTCGGCGCGCTCGGGGCCGTAGTCGGCGAGGAGGGAGGCAGGGGAGTCGCCGTGGAGGACCGCGGCGAGTTTCCAGGCGAGGTTGTGCGCGTCCTGGAGGCCGTTGTTCATGCCCTGGCCGCCCGCGGGGCTGTGGACGTGCGCGGCGTCGCCGAGGAGGTGGACGCGGCCGTGCCGCAGGCTGCGGGCCCGGCGGGCATGGACGCGGAAGACGGCCTGGTGAACGGGCTCGGTGATGCGTACGCCGCCCGGCCCGCGCGCGTCGAGCAGGGTTTGCACGGCGGGGATGCCGGGGGCGGGCGCTCCGGCGGGCAGGGCGGTCAGGATGCGGAAGACGCCGCCGGGCAGGGGCACGGTCACGAGGGTGCCGGACGGCGCCTGGTAGTAGTGGATCTCGCCGGGCGGGAGGGGTCCTTCGACGCGAGTGTCGAGGAGGGCGAAGGTCATCGGATAGGTGGTGCCCTCGAAGGGCGTCCCGAGCCGGTCGCGGACGGTGCTGCCGGCGCCGTCGGCGCCCAGGAGGTACGGCGTGCGCCACGTTTCGTCACGACCGCAGGGGTGGCGCAGGAGTACCCGCACCGTGTCGTCGTCCTGGGAGAAGTCCGCCAGCCGCACGCCCCGTTCGACGGTGCCGCCGAGCGCGTGCAGCCGCCGGGTGAGCAGCCGTTCCGTCTCGTACTGCGGAAGGTTGCGGGCCGCGCAGCCAGCGGGGAAGGCGAAGGCGGCGAGGGGGCGGCCGCCGGTGAAGTAGCGGTAGGCGTCGATGCGTACGGACGCGGCGCGCACGTCGTCGCCGATGCCGAGGTCGTCGAGGATGCCGAGGGCGCGGGGCCACAGGGACAGTGCCCTGGGCGTGTGCGCGGGGTGCGGGGCGCAGTCGACGAGGCGCACGGGCACGCCGCGGCGCAGGAGTTCGCAGGCGGCGAGGAGCCCGGTGGGCCCGGCGCCGGTGACGAGCACAGGGCTGCCGGACGAGGCCCCGTACGCGGAACGGGTCACGGCGTCTGCCCCGCGCTCCCGTCCCCGGTCCCGTGCCCAGCCCCATTCGCGGCCTCGGCGCCGTCCCCGCCCAGCCTGCGGGCGAGTTCCAGGCGGCGCACCTTCATCGTGGCGGTGCGGGGCAGCGCGGACAGCGGCAGCTGCACGGGCCCGGCGAGCTGCGGCCATTCGGCGGCGGCGGAGGCCCAGCGGCCGGGGTCGAGGGGCGCGTCGCCCCGGGTGCAGACCACGGGGACGGGCTCCTTGCGGGGCCCGGGCACGAGGACGACCTCGGCGAGTTCGGGCAGCCGGTCCATCAGCCGGTCCTCGACCTCGAGGGTGGAGCCGAGGGCGGGGAGGACGTCGACCTCGCGGTCGAGCAGGTGCAGGCAGCCGAAGCGGGTGCGGTAGCCGACGTCGCCGGTGCGCCACCACCCGTCGCGCAGCTGGCGCGCGAAGCGTTCGGGTTCGGCGAAGTAACCGGTGGCCCGGCCCGGGGCGCGCACTTCGATGGCGCCGGGGCGTTCGCGCGTGGGGCGGTGCCCGCCGGGGGCGGCGAGGCGCACGCGGACGCCGGGCAGGGGCAGGCCCAGGCAGCGTCCGTCGGCCCGGTGGACGGTGCGCGGGGTGTACCAGCGGCCGGAGAGCGGGCCGCACTCGCTCTGCCCGTAGAACTGGAAGAACCGCGGGGAGGCGCGGCGCGAGGCGAGCAGCAGCCTGCGCATGGTGGGCGGGTGGAGGGCGTCGAAGGTGGAGCTGAAGTACCGGACCGTGGCGAGGGGTTCGCGCGGGTCGTCCGCCAGTTCCTCCCAGGCCATGAAGGAGTTGGGGTGGGTCTCGACGAAGCCGGGGCGGGTGCGGGCGAAGAGGTCCGCGACGTGCGCCGGGCCGGGGTCGGCCACGATGACGAGCGGCATGCCCTTGGGCAGGGCGACGGCGAGCGCCAGGTACATCCGCGAGTGGACGGGGCTGAGGTGCGCCGCGTAGGTCTCGGGCGTACGGATCAGGGCGGCGAGCGCGCGCTGCGGTGCGTACCGGCCGTACAGGCCGGCCGCCGTGTGCACCACCAGCTTGGGCAGGCCGGTGGTGCCGGAGGTGTGGGTCATCAGTGCGGGGCGGTCCGCGGGCAGGAGCACGGGAGCGCGGCGCGGCGCGCCGGCCAGGGCCGCGAGGGGGGTGCAGCCGGGGCGGGCGGGGCCGGTGGTGAGGACCGTGGCGGCGATGCCCGTCAGGTCGAGCGGCGCCAGGCACGTGCGCAGCTTGTCGTCGTCGGTGAGCAAGTGCGGGCGTTGCGGGTGCTGTGGGTGGTGTGGGTGGTGTGGACGTTGCGTGCGGTGCGAACGGTGCGGGCTGCACAGCCGGCGCAGCAGGGCGCCGGCCGTGGCGCCGTCGAGCTCCGGGGAGAGCAGGACGGGGACGGCTCCGATACGGGCGGCGGCGCAGGCCAGCAGGTAGATGTCGAAGTTCGCTGCTTTGTGGACGGCGACGTGCTCGCCGGGGCGCACGCCGGCCGCCCACAGCCGGGCCGCCAGGTCGTCCACGTGCCCGGCGAGGCCGGTGTAGGTGAGCCGGCGGCCCGTGCCGGGCAGCGCGTCGAGGTCGTGGTCGAGCGTGACCGGCACGGAGCCGTGCGCGGCGGCCGCGCGCTCCGGGATCAGCCCGAGACGGAGGCCCTTCACGAGGCCGTCCACGAGGCGGCGTGCCGCTGCAGCAGGACGGACTCCTCGGCGGTGAGGGCGATGCCGAAGGTGCCGTGCAGGACGGGGCCGACCTCGTCGGGGGCGAGTTCGGTGCGCAGGAGGCGGCCGTCGGCGTAGCGGGCGGCGAGGGTGCGGTCGGTGAGCGTGTGGCGGACGTGGTCGTCGCCGCGCTGGGCGACGAGGCGGCCGGTGAAGGGCGAGCGGGGATGGTGGGACGTCCAGTAGTGGGCGGCCTCGAAGTCGTCGCGGACGTGGTGCTCCAGGCGCAGGGAGTAGACGTCGAACCAGCCGTCGGGGTGCAGGGAGCGCAGGACCCACTGCTCCGGGACGGCGGCCGCGCCACGGCCCGCCGCCGGTTCGAGGTCCAGGCGCCAGGTCCAGTCGCCGGTGGTGACCGTGGCACCGGGGACGAGGGGTACGGGTTCGAGGGGGCCTTCGTCGCCGAAGCCGACGTCGCAGAGCCAGGGGCGGCCGTCGGCCTCGGCGACGAGGGTCGCGTGGGAGCGGCGGCGCACGCGGGTGCTGCCGCGGCGGACGCGGGCGAGGTGCCGGACGACGGGGAAGCCGAGGCGTTCGAGGACGGCGGCGAAGAGCAGGTTCTGCTCGAAGCAGTAGCCGCCGCGCCGCGCGCGGACCAGTTTGCGCTGGAGCGCGTCCGTCTCGAGCGGCATGTCCCGGCCGAGGAGGACGTCGACGTTCTCGAAGCTGACGGCGGCGGTGTGGGCGCGCTGGAGGGCGCGCAGCGTCGCGGCGGTCGGCGGGAGGGGGCGGACGGTGGGGCCGGTGGGACGGGCGGGGCCGGCGGGGCCGACGGGGCCGGTCAGGTCGGCCGATCCGGTTGATCCGGTCGATCCGATCGATCCGATCAGGCCGGCCGATCCGGCCAGGCCGGTCCTGGCGAG
>NZ_JBAMDC010000451.1:0-4818 GCF_036961605.1 Streptomyces sp. KLMMK | reverse complement strand
GTGGCTCAGTGCCCGGCGCCGGCTGCCTTCCCGAGGGTCCCCGACGTGTTGCAGGCGATGTCGGTGCCGACCGAGTTGACGCCGTCCTTCTTGGCCTGGCCGCCCTGGTACTCGTAGTACAGGTAGGTGTAGAACTCGATGCGGCGGCTCGGGCCGCAGGCCGAGTCCGCGGCGACGTTGTAGGTCAGGGTCACGGTGCGGCTGGCGCCGGGGAGGATCGGCACGGCGTAGTTCATCGAGCCGCTCTGCTTGCCCGTGACGTTGCAGCTGGTCACGTCGCCGGTGCAGGAGGCGAACGCGTACTTCAGCGCGGGGTCCTGGGACGTGCTCCACGTCGGCTGTATGGACTGGTACACGAACTGGGTGTTCGTGGACTGGTCGTTGGTGAACTTCAGGGTGATGCTCACCGTGGACCCGGGCGTCGCGGACGCCTTGTCGACGGTGACGGTCATCGGAGGGGTGTCGGCGGCGGAGGCCGGCTGGGCCATGCCCAGCAGAGCGACGACGGAGGCGAGCGTGGCGGACAGCCCGAGGCGTCCGAACAGTGATCTGCGCATGGCCCGGGAGAGTAGACACGCGCGTCACGTCCTGACTGCACCGCAGGTACAGGACCGGCCACGCGCGACAAGGCCGCTGATGCCTCCGGAGCAGGTGTGGGCTGGGAGGCGCCGGTTCCGCAGGTGTTAGGAGTTGGCCTGGAAGTGCTGTCGGGACGGGTGTGACGGGGCGTTCGAATGGCCGACGTGCCGCACCGGAGGACCCTCTATCGGCCAGACCGGCCTTGCCGGGGGCACGCGCCCGGGGCACGGCCCGCGAGGGCCCCGGGGGGAGGCCGTGATCCAGCACTTACGATGCTGAATCATGGAACTCAGACACCTCGAACACTTCGTCGCCGTCGCCGAGGAGCAGCACTTCACGCACGCGGCGGAACGGCTGCGGGTGGCGCAGTCGGGGGTGTCGGCCTCGGTACGGACCCTGGAACGGGAGCTGGGCGCCGAGCTGTTCCTGCGCACGACGCGGCGCGTGGGGCTGACGGACGCCGGACGGGCGCTGCTGGTGGAGGCGCGGCGGACGCTGGCGTGCGCGGCCGCCGCCCGGGAGGCCGTCGCCGCGGTGCAGGGGCTGATGGGCGGCACGCTCTCCGTGGGGACCGAGCAGTGCATGGGCACGGTGGACGCGGCCGCGCTGCTGGCCTCCTTCCACGCGCTGCACCCGCAGGTGGAGGTGCACATGGAGCAGGCGGGTTCGGGCCGGCTGCTGGAGCAGGTGCGGCGCGGCGAGCTCGACGTGGCGTTCGTCGTGCACGACGGCTTCCACGAGGGGGTGCGGCTGCGGCCGGTCGCGGAGGAGCCCCTGATGCTGCTGTGCCGGGCGGACCACCCGCTGGCCGGCCTCAGCGGGCCGGTGCCCCTGGCGCGGCTGGCCGGGGAGGTGTTCGTGGACCTCCACCCGGACTGGGGCGCCCGCCGGGCCGCGGACCTCGCGTTCGCCGACGCGGGCGTGGCCCGGAAGGTCGCGCTGCAGGTCAACGACGTCTATACACTGCTCGACCTCGTCTCGCGCGGCCTGGGCGCGGCGGTCGTGCCGCGCCCGGTGACGGTCAAGGAGCAGGCGCGCGGGCTCAGTGCGGTGCCGCTGGAGGGGCCGACGCTGTGGAAGGTGGCCGTGGCCGTGCCGGCGGCGGGCAAGCCGACCGCGGCCGCCCGTGCGCTGCTGGCCATGACCGATCAGGAGAACTGTTGACTGATCAGGAGAACTGCTGAATGTGATCGGTCAGGGATGTTGGACACGGTCCGGTTTCCCGCGCAGAGTGGGGGGCGGTCCGACCACAAGATCCGACCACCGAGAAAGGCAGCACCCCCATGGCGCAAGAAGTACGCGGTGTCATCGCACGAGGCAAGGGCGATCCCGTGCGGGTCGAGACGATCCTCGTCCCGGACCCGGGCCCGGGCGAGGCCGTCGTGAAGATCCAGGCGTGCGGGGTGTGCCACACCGACCTGCACTACCGGGAAGGCGGGATCAACGACGAATTCCCGTTCCTCCTCGGCCACGAGGCCGCCGGTGTGGTCGAGTCGGTCGGTGACGGAGTGACCGAAGTGGCGCCGGGCGACTTCGTGATCCTCAACTGGCGCGCGGTCTGCGGCCAGTGCCGAGCGTGTCTGCGCGGCCGCCCCTGGTACTGCTTCAACACGCACAACGCGAAGCAGAAGATGACGCTCACGGACGGCACGGAGCTCTCCCCCGCGCTGGGCATCGGGGCGTTCGCGGAGAAGACGCTGGTGGCCGCCGGGCAGTGCACCAAGGTCGACCCCGCCGCGGCGCCCGCGGCCGCCGGCCTGCTGGGCTGCGGCGTGATGGCCGGCCTGGGCGCGGCGATCAACACCGGTCAGGTGGGCCGGGGCGACTCGGTCGCGGTCATCGGCTGCGGCGGCGTGGGCAACGCGGCGGTCGCCGGGGCCCGGCTGGCCGGCGCCGCCAAGATCATCGCGGTGGACCTCTCCGACGCCAAGCTGGAGCAGGCCAAGGCCCTGGGCGCCACGCACACCGTCAACTCCTCCTCCACGGACGCCGTCGAGGCGATCCGCTCGCTGACCGGAGGCTTCGGCGCCGACGTCGTCATCGACGCGGTCGGCCGCCCGGAGACGTACCGCCAAGCCTTCTACGCGCGGGACCTGGCCGGGACCGTGGTGCTGGTGGGCGTGCCCACGCCGGAGATGAAGCTGGAGCTGCCGCTGCTGGACGTCTTCGGGCGCGGCGGCGCACTGAAGTCCTCGTGGTACGGCGACTGCCTGCCCTCCCGCGACTTCCCCATGCTGATCGACCTCTATCTGCAGGGCCGTCTCGACCTCGACGCGTTCGTCAGCGAGACGATCGCGCTGGACGGGGTGGAGGAGGCGTTCCACCGGATGGAGAAGGGCGAGGTGCTGCGCTCGGTGGTGCTGCTGTGAGCGCGGCGGAGACGGCACCGGACGGCGGGAAGGCCCGCGTCGAACGCCTCGTCACCTCCGGCGTGTTCGCCCTGGACGGCGGCGTCTGGGCGGTCGACAACAACGTCTGGATCGTGGGCGACGACCGGGAGGCCGTCGTCATCGACGCGGCCCACGACGCCGAGGCGATCGCGAGGGCGGTCGGCGACCGCCGGCTCGTCGCGATCCTGTGCACCCACGCGCACAACGACCACATCGACGCGGCACCGGAGCTCGCGGCGCGCACGGGCGCTCCGGTCCTGCTCCACCCGGACGACCGGATGCTGTGGGACCGGACGCACCCGGACACCGCGCCCGACGGCGACCTGACGGACGGGCGGGTGCTGTCCGTGGCGGGCGTCGAGCTGACGGTGCTGCACACCCCCGGCCACAGCCCCGGCGGCGTCTGCCTGTACGCGCCGGCGCTGGGCACGGTCTTCACCGGCGACACCCTCTTCCACGGCGGGCCGGGCGCGACGGGCCGGTCCTTCTCGGACTTCCCGACCATCATCGACTCGATCCGCAAGCGCCTGCTGTCACTGCCGCCGGAGACGGTGGTGCGCACGGGCCACGGGGAGAGTACGACGGTCGACGGCGAGGCCCCGGCGCTGCCGGAGTGGATCGCGCGCGGGCACTGACACGGGCCGCCGGGCCGGTACGCGGACTGGTCCGCGGACCAGTCCGCGTACCGGTCTCCCGGAGTAGGTCCGAAGCCCGATGACATCGCGCAGGGCGGACGATTACGGTCTATCCCGGGCATCGGGGCGCCTTCACCATCCGGGTGGAGAGCGGCCGGTGTCCGGGAGATGCCTGTGGAGGCATTGCATCGTGTCAGTCGAGTTGAATCACACCATCGTTCACTCCCGGGACAAGCGGGAGTCCGCCGCGTTCCTCGCGAACATCCTAGGCCTCGGTGTCGGGCCCGACATGGGCCCCTTCGCCCCCGTGGTCACGGGCAACGGCGTCACGCTGGACTTCGCCACCAGCGACGACCCTGAGAACATCGTCCCGCAGCACTACGCGTTCCTGGTGCCGGAGGAGTCCTTCGACGGCATCTTCGCGCGGATCGAGGAAGCCGGCGTGCCGTACTGGGCCGACCCGTACCGCACCCGGCCGAACGAGATCAATCACCACGACGGCGGGCGGGGCGTCTACTTCCCCGACCCGTCCGGTCATTACCTCGAAGTGCTCACCCGCCCGTACGGCAGCGGCTCGTAGCACCGGACGGACGGAAGGGGCCCCGGGCCGGGGGACGGCCCGGGGCCCCTCCGCGTCAGCGCAGGGCGTATCCGCCGTCCGGATAGAGCACCGAGCCCGTCATGAAGGTGTTCGCGAAGAGGAAGAGCACCGCGTCGGCGATCTCGCCCTCGGTCCCGGGCCGGTGCAGCAGGCTGTCCCTGCCGTACTGCGCGAAGCTCGCCTCGCGCACCGCGGCCGGGCGCTGCGCCCACAGGTTGCCGTCGACCGTGCCGGGCGAGACGACGTTGACGCGCACGGGCGCGAGCTCCACGGCGAGCCCGCGTCCGAGGCCCTCGATCGCCGCGTTGCAGGCGACGTAGGCCGGTGCGGCGGCCGGGGGGCGTACGCTCGCGGCGCCGGACATCAGTACGACGGAGGCGTCCCGCGTCAGCCGGGGCGCCGCGTACTTGACGGCGTGGTACTGGCCCCAGAACTTCGACACGAACGGGCTCTCGGCGTCGCCGTCGCTCAACTCGAGCATGGGGCCCACCCGGTAGGAGGCGGCCGGGGTGAAGAGGTGGTCGATCCGCTCGATGCCGTCGAAGAAGCGGGCCAGGGACTCCTTGTCGGTGGTGTCCACCGCTCCCCAGCTCGCGCCGTCCCCGAGCGACTG
>NZ_JBAMDC010000450.1:0-4819 GCF_036961605.1 Streptomyces sp. KLMMK | reverse complement strand
GGTGGTCCGGGCGGCGCGGCCCAGGACGCCTGCGCCTGCGTGCTGTGGTCGGAGCCCACCCAGGCCGCGTGGAGGTCGCCGGCGGCGATGGCGTCGCGCAGCCGGACCCGCCCTTCCCGGGCGTCGTCGACGTGCACCAGCCGCCGCAGCCTGCGCAGCATCTTCTCGTCGCCGAGGTCGTCGGCGAGCCGCACCGCCCGGCCCCACTCCTCCTCCGCGGTCGCGCGGCCGCCGCGCTCGTACGCCTCGCAGCCGGCGTTGACCGCGCGGCCCAGGTCGGCGTGGCCGGCGAAGTGGGCGACGCGCGGGTGGACGCGCGTGGACAGGGCGGCGTCGTCGGTCCAGTGGACGAGCAGGGGGACGGGCCGGGGCACGGTGACGACGGCCTCGGCGGGGTGGTCGCCCACGGCGTCGGCCACCAGCGACAGGGAGGCCAGCTGCATGTCCTCGCCCATCGGGTCGCCGGCGGGGTCGGCCGTGACGCACAGGTGGTAGTCGCGGGACTCGTCGCCCCAGGCCCCGGTCGGGAAGTCCCAGCTGCGCTCCCCGCTCTGCACGGCCTCCGCGGTCAGGTCCAGCTCGGTGGGGAAGACCTGCTTGAAGAAGCGGAGCTCGCTGCCGACGCGCAGCCGGACGCGGATCCGTATGCCGGGCAGCGCCTTCGTCATGGCGCTGGTCATCATCGTGCGGAACTCCTCCTCCAGGTCGGAGTCGCGCTCGACGGCGTCCGCCTTGCCGTGCAGCCGGGCGGCGATCGCCCGCAGCTCGGCGGCGGCCCACTGGTCGCCGATGCCGCGCGCGTCGCAGGTGAACTTCCCGGCGCAGTCGGCGAGGACGCGCTCCAGCTCGTCGGGCCGGTCGTGCTCGTTCCTGCCGTCGGTCAGCAGGAGGGCGTGCCGGATGGGGTGGTCCTGCCCCGGGGCGGTGAGCAGGTCGCGGGCGCAGGCGAGCCAGGAGGCGATGGCCGTGCCGCCCGCGGCGACGAGGCCGTGGGCGGTGCGGGCGGCGTCGGCCCGGGTGTCGGGGCCGGCGACGGCCATCCGGCCGGTGGCCGGGTAGACGACGCGGGCCTTGTCGGTGCCCTCGACGAGGGCGAAGCGGGTGCCGTCGCGCAGGATGCCGATGGCGGCCGCCGCGGCCTTGCGGGCCGCCGAGATCTTCGTACTGGGCCAGCTCATCGACCCCGAGCAGTCGATGACGACGACCTCGGCGGAGGAGGCGTGCGTGGTCAGCCCGCCCAGGCCGTGGCCCTCGACGGTGAGGACGGCGTGGGCCGGCACGGTGCCGGAGCCGGCCGGCAGGTGCTTGTTCTGCCCCAGCTGGGCGGTGAGGGCGGGCAGGGCCGCCGTCGGTGCGCGGTCCTGCGGGCCCGCGCCGTCGTCTCGGTTCATCGCGCATCCCGGTTCATCGCGTCGGTCCCTTGCCTCGGTCCATTCGTTCCCCCGTGCCGGACGTGCCAGACGTGCCGGACGTGTCGGCCCTTGCGGCCGTGTCAGAAGCGGGTCTTGGGGCGGACGCGGTTCGCCAGGTCGACCAGGGCGGCCAGGCCCCCGGGCGTGGGCGCCTGCCGGGCCAGCCGGCGCAGCTTCGCCTCCAGCCGGGAGCGGAGGGCGAACTCCTCGTCGTCCGCGCCGAAGAGTGCGGTGCCCCCGCCCGGCCCGCCGGCCGTCGCCCCTGCCCGTACCCGCTCCAGGGCCACTTCGAGCGTCTCCGCCTCCAGCCGGTCGCGGGCCGGGCCGCCGGGATGGCCCTCGTCCAGGTAGACCCGGGGCAGGAGGTCCAGGGCCGCGGCCAGGTCGGCGCGGCCGGGCAGCCCGCGGGCGGGGTCGGGGTGGAGGCGGCCGGAGAGGATGCGCACGCAGGCGATGCGGCCCGCGTCGTAGTGGCGGGAGACCTCCGGCAGGCCGCCGAGGAGCCCGGCTGCGCCGGTGCGGTCGCCGGCGGCCAGCCGCAGCCGGGCGAGCCCGAAGGCGGCGCTGCCCTGGGAGCGGTTGCGCTGCCACACGGCCTGGTAGTAGCGCTCGGCGGACTCCGCGTCGCCGCGCTGCTCGGCGCAGTAGCCGAGAGCCAGCTTGGGGGCGTACTCGCCGGGCAGGTCGTGGTAGACGCGGTCGAACCGGGCCTGGGCGGCGGCCGGTTCGTGCCGGGCGAGGTGCAGCAGGCCTTCGTGCCAGGCGATCCGCCAGTCGTGGGGGACCAGGTGCCCCAGGAGCTCCTTCGCCGTCGTCAGGCGCTGCTCCGCGGCGTCGAGTTCGCCCAGTTCGAGGTGGGCGCGCAGCTGGCGCAGGCGGATCTCCACGGACTCGTGCCCGGAGGTGGACAGCTGCTGGATCAGGCGCCGCGGTCCGCTGGTGGTGGGCTGGCCGAGCAGGGCCGCGGCCGGGTCGGCGGGGTCGGGGTAGGGCACGGGCAGGTGGCGCGGGACGTTGCCGGCGGCGGGCAGGCCGGGGTCGAGGAGCGGGCGCCGCTCGCCGGTCAGCCAGTGCTCCAGGGGAGGCACGCGCCCGAGCGAGGCGTCGAGGAGAGTGGCGGCGGGAGCGAAGAGCGTGGACGGCTCGGGGTGCTCGGTGCCGGTGCGCAGGGAGCGGATCTCGCGCAGGACGCCGCGCAGCTGCTCGGCCATCTCGCGGGCGGAGGCGAAGCGGTCGAGCGGGTCCTCCGCGGTGGCGCGGGAGACGGCCCGCCGGTAGGACTCGGCGCCCAGGCCCTCGGGCTGCCGGCCGGAGTCGTCCGAGAGGGCGCGCAGGGTCATGCCCAGGCTGAAGAGGTCCGAGCGGACGGACAGCCCCCGGGCGCCGAGCCGGGCGACCTCGGGGGCGGTGAAGCCGCGGGCGCCGAGGACGACGCCGCTCTCGTCGCCCAGCTCGCGGGTGGCGCCGAGGTCGATGAGCTTGATCCGGTCCGCGTAGTGCATGACGTTGTTGGGCTTGAGGTCGCAGTAGACGTAGTTCTTGCGGTGCAGGCTCTCCAGGGCGTCGAGGATGCGGCAGCCGTACGAGAGGACGTACTCGAAGATGCGGTCCTCGCCGAAGGGGCCCTCGCGGCGGGTGATGCGGTCGCGCACCTGGGAGAGGAGCATGCCGCGGACGAACTCCATGACGATGTAACGGGTGTGGCCGTCCCCGTCCCCGTCCCTGTCCCCGGCCCCTTCCCTGTCCCCGGTGTTCTCCGCGTCCGCTTCCCCGTTCCCGCCCGTCGTGCCGCCGGCTCCGGGCTCCGGGTGGGTGACGAAGTTGATGATGCGGACGATGTCGGGGTGGTCGGAGCGGATGAGGTTGCGCCGCTCCTCGCCCATGTTGTGCAGCGCGATGGGATCGCGGGTGTTGATGAGGCCCTTGAGGGCCACGGGATTGCCCTCCAGCCGGATGTCGTGCGCGAGGTAGACCCAGCCGAGGCCGCCGTTGGCCACGCAGCCCACCACGCGGTACTGCTCGCCGACCAGATCGCCGGGGGCCAGGCGCGGGGTGAAGTCGTAGGGGTGGCCGCACCGTTCGCAGAAGCCCGTGGGCAGGGCCGGCTGCCCGGCGTACGGGCGGCCGACGATCGCGGTGCACCCGTCGTGCCCGCAGGTCTTGCCGCCGGCCGGGACCCGGGGGTCCGCGACGACCAGGGCCTCGGGGGACGGGGTGGCGATGTAGGGCAGGTCGAGCAGGCCGTCCTCGGCGGGGCCCACGGTGAACAGCCGGTCGGTCTCGGCCCGCCTGCGGGTGCCGGCCGTGGGCGGGCTGTCCGGCACGGGCGGGGCCCCGCGCCGGGCGCGGTGGCCGCGCGTGGAGCAGAAGCCGGTGGCTTCGATACGGCCGTCGCAGCCGGGCCAGGGGCAGCGGTCCGGGGGCGGGGGAGGCGTGGGGGACTGCGCGGGCGGTGTCCCCGGGGGACCGCCGGGCGGCTTCCCGGGTGTGCCGGGCGGTGAGCCGGGGGGACTGCCGGGCGGTCCGCCGAGTGGTGTGCCGGGGGTGGTCATCCGGGGTCGCCCCCTCGCGGACGGTGGGTGTGGTGCCGTACGGCCTCGGCGAAGCGCTCCACGGCGCGCTCGGCCTCGGCGAGCTCGCAGGGCGCCTGGTAGAGGAGGTTGTGGGCGGTGCGGTAGAGGGGCCCGGCGGCCCGCTCCTCCTCCAGACTGCGGGCGGCGAGCATCGCGAAGAAGGCCTCCAGCCGGCCACGCAGCTCGTTGCGCCGGGCGATCCGGGCCTCGGCCAGGCCGATCGCCTCCTCTATCCGCAGCAGCCCGGACTCCACGGTCCGCTCGAAGGCGGTGAGGTCGGCCAGGAAGCGCTCGCCGCCGGGCTCCGGGTGGCGGCGCAGGGCCGTGAGGTCCAGCCGGAGGGCGGCCGCGCGCTGCGGCACGGGGCGCACCGGGGCAATGAGGGCGGCCTTCTCGAAGGCGAAGCGCTCGCGGCGTGCGATGTGGTCGATGCCCTCGCGCACCCGGTCCAGGCGTGCGGCGATGTCGTCCTTGGCGGGGTCAGCCATCCTCAGCGCCAGCTCCAGGCTCTGCGATTCGGGGTTGCGGAAGACGAGGAGCAGCCGGGCGCCCCGGCCGGCGAGGAGCCCGGTGAACTCGACCAGCGCCAGGGGGTCGGCCGCGTAGTCGACGCCTTCCGCGACGATCGTCAGCGGCACGCTCCGCGCCGCGCCCAGGCGGCCGACGGGCGACTCCTCGTCGTCGGCGGGGCGCAGCCCGAGCCGGTCGGCGATGCGCTCGGCGACCCTGGCGACGGTCTCCCCGGAGACGTCCAGGGCGAGGTCGACGCTGCCGAGGGGCGGCAGGACGTCGTCCTCCGTCTCGTACGCGGACGGGGGGCGGCGCGAGGTGCCG